>JANPNT010000172.1:0-15943 GCA_031427655.1 Burkholderiales bacterium | reverse complement strand
TCGTTCGAGAAGCCGCTTTGGATCCACCGCAAAAACAACTCCAGCACGCGCATGTTGGAGGTTTCGCTGACGCTGAAAGCGAGGTAGAGCGCAGCGATGAGCCCGATCACGGTTTGCCAAAAAAACTTCTCGCGCGAACGCATGCCTTCGGGGTTTTTGTCGACCACCTTGCGCCAGTCATCGACCCAGCCGATGGCCCCAAAACCCAGGGTCACCACCATCACGATCCAAACGAATCGGTTGCTCCAGTCAAACCACAACAAGGTGCTGATGCCGATGCTGAGCAAGATGAGCACGCCGCCCATGGTGGGCGTACCGGCTTTGACCAAATGCGTTTGCACGCCGTAGTCGCGGATGGGCTGGCCGATCTTTAACGCGGTGAGTCGGCGTATCACCATCGGGCCGAATGCCAACCCGATCAGCAGCGCCGTCATGGCGGCCAACGCCGCGCGCAGCGTGAGGTACTGAAACACGCGAAAGAAGCCCAATTCGGGGCTGAGGGTTTGCAGCCACTGGGCCAGGCTAAGCAGCATGCGCGGCCTCCGGCTGCAACAGGTGCGCCACCACGCGCTCCATCTTCGTGAAGCGTGATCCTTTGACCAAGACGGCCTTGAATTCGGGTTCTGGCGTGCCGAACATCGAGTCCACGCTGACAAAGTGTTGCGCGCCAGAGAAGGCCTTTGCGGCGTGCGCGCACAAGTCGCCCACGCACCAGAAATGTTCAATGCCTTGCGCTTTGGCATAAGCGCCCACCTCGGCGTGAAAGGCCGGGCCTTGGTTGCCCACTTCGCCCATGTCGCCCAACACCAACCAGCGCGGCGCGGGCAGCGCGACCAGCACGTCAATGGCGGCGCGAACGGAATCGGGGTTGGCGTTGTAGCTGTCGTCGATGAGGCTGATGGTCTGGCCGTGGCGGCGCAGCGCCTTCCACTGCGAGCGGCCCTTGACGGCCTGGAACGACTGCAAACCCTCGGCAATCGGGCCGAGCGGACAGCCCGCCGCCAAGGCACAGGCCGCAGCCGCCGCCGCGTTCTTCACGTTGTGCAAACCGGCCACGTGCAGGCGCAAAGCCACACCGCCGCTGGGCGTGTGCAAGCTCAAGTCCCAATGGTCCACGACCCAGGTCGCGTCGGCCGTCACGTCGGCGGGTGTTTGCAAAGCAAACGTCAACACGGGCCGCAAACCGGCCATGCGGTGCCATAAATCAGCAAAGGCATCGTCGGCAGGAATCACCAACACACCCATCGCGCCCAAGGCTTGAATCACGGTGCCGTTTTCTTGGGCCACGGCTTCCACGGTAGACATGAATTCCAAGTGTTCGCGCTGCGCGTTGTTGATGAGAGCCACGCTGGGCGAGGTCATGCGTGCGAGGCCTGCAATTTCGCCGGGGTGGTTCATGCCCAGCTCGACGACGCCTGCGAGGTGGTGGACGCCGTCAGCTCGGTCAACACCGTCTTGACGCAAACGCAGCAAGGTCAGCGGCACGCCGATGTCGTTGTTGAAATTGCCTTGCGTGGCAAAGGCCCCTGCGCCCTGCCATGCCTGCAAGATGGACGCGATCATTTGGGTGACTGTCGTTTTGCCGTTGCTGCCGGTCACCGCAATCAGCGGCAAGTTGAAGCGTTGACGCCAAGCCGCGGCCAGTTGGCCCAACGCAACAAGCGCGTTCGGAACTTGCAAGCCGTTGAAACCCGCCTGCGCCAAACCGCGCTCGGCCAGAGCCGCCACCGCACCCGCTGCTTGCGCTTGCGGCAAGAAGTTGTGGGCATCGAAACGCTCTCCCTTCAAGGCCACAAAAAGATCGCCTGCTTGCAGGCTGCGGGTGTCGCTGTGAACGCGCGAAAACACCGTGCTCGGGTCACCCACCAGCACCGATCCAGGCAGCATGGCATGGGCTTGAGCCAAGCTCATCATGGGGAGGGTCATGCCGTGACCTCGCGCAACTTCAACGCGGCCGAGGCCTCAATCACATCAGAGAACGGATGCTTCACGCCTTTGACATCTTGATACTCTTCATGGCCCTTGCCTGCGACCAAGATTACGTCGCTGGCCGCTGCCTCACGCACGGCGGTTTGAATGGCGCTGCGGCGGTTCTCGATCACCTTCACACCAAGCTGATTGCCGTTCAGGCCCGCCACGATTTGCAAATTGATGAAAGCCGGGGCTTCGAAGCGCGGGTTGTCGGTGGTGATGACCACGTGCTGCGCCAAGCGCTGCGCCAAAGCGCCCATCAAAGGTCGCTTGGTGGCGTCGCGATTGCCACCGCAACCAAACACACACCACAACTTGCCGCCGCGCGCACTGGCCAAAGCTTGCAACGCGAGCAGTGATTTTTCCAGCGCATCGGGCGTGTGCGCGTAGTCGACCACCAACTCGGGTGACCCTGCTTTTGCAGCGACGCGCTGCATGCGACCCGGCACGGGCGTGAGCTCGGCGCACACCGACGCCGCGTGATTCAAGCTGACACCCAAAGCGCGCAAGCCGCCGATCACGGCCAACACATTCGACACGTTGTAGTCGCCGATCAAAGCCGTTCGCACGGCGGCACGCTCACCCGCTTCGACAACTTCGAAGCTCAAGCCGCCATCGGGGTAGCTCACGTTGGCGGCGCGCAAAGTTGCCGTACCGCGCATTGAATACGTCAGCACCGACAAGCCGCTGGCTTGCAAATCAAGCGCCAGGCGCACACCAAAGGCGTCGTCCACATTCAACACCGCAGCCTGCAAGCCGGGCCACGCAAACAGCTTGGCCTTGGTGTCGCCGTAAGCCTGCATGCTGCCGTGATAGTCGAGGTGGTCTTGCGTGAGGTTGGTGAACAGCGCCACCTGAATTTGCGTGCCGTTCAAGCGGTGTTCGGCAATGCCGTGCGACGACGCTTCCAACGCGCAAGCCGAGTAGCCTTCGTCGGCAAAGCGCTTGAAGGCGCGCTGCAAGGTGACGGGGTCGGGCGTGGTGAGGCCGTTGAATTCGATGTGTGAATCATGGCCGCGCACCGGCGGTTGGCCGACACCCAAAGTGCCGATGACACCGCAGCGTTGGCCCAAGGCGGTGAGCGCCTGCGCCGTCCACCAAACACATGAAGTCTTGCCGTTGGTGCCAGTGACGGCGAGCACTTTCAAGCGCTTGCTGGGGTTGCCGAAAAAAGCACTGGCGATCTCGCCGGTGGCGGCCTTCAAGCCCGTCATGCTGGCCACTCGCGACGCATCGAATTCAAAGGCATCGGCACCACCGGCTTCCACCAGACAAGCTGCTGCGCCTGCCTTCAACGCATCGCCCACATGGGCGCGTGCGTCTTGCGCATGACCGGGCCACGCGATGAATGCGTCTCCGGCTTGAACCAAGCGGCTGTCAGTGGCCAGGCTTTGCACGCCACGCGAGTGCAGCCACTCCAGCGCAGCAGGTGCAGTGGCCAAAGTGGCCAGCGCCATCAAAAGCTCTCCATTTCAGCGGGCAGCTTTTGGGTGACGATTTGTTGACGCACGTCCAGGTCGGGTTGGACGCCCAAGGTGCGCAAAGTTTGCTGCACCACTTCGCTGAACACCGGCGCGGCCACGTCACCGCCGTAGTACTTGCCGGCGGTCGGCTCATCAACCATCACCGCCACCACGATGCGGGGGTTGTGAATGGGCGCAATGCCGACAAACCAAGCGCGGTACTTCTTGTCGTTGTAGCCCTTGCCTTCTTGTTTGTAGGCCGTGCCGGTTTTGCCGCCCACCGAGTAGCCCATGGCCTGCGCCTTGGGAGCCGTGCCGCCCGCCAAGGTGACCATATTGAGCATTTCGCGCACGGCTTTCGCGGTTTCGGCCGACATGACGCGCATTCCTGCAGGCGCGGCTTCAACTTTGGTGAGTGAGCTGGGCAGCAATTCGCCGTCGTGCGCAAACACGGTGTAGGCCCGCGCAATCTGAAACAAGCTGGCCGACAAGCCGTAGCCGTAGCTCATGGTGGCCTGCTCAATGGGTCGCCAAGTTTTAAAGGGACGCAAGCGGCCCGACACCGCGCCGGGGAAGTTGATCTGCGGCTTTTGCCCAAAACCCAATTGCGCGAACAGCTCGTGCATTTCGCGCGGCTGCATTTGCATGGCCATCTTCACCGTGCCGACGTTGCTCGACTTGTGCCCCACCTGGGCCACCGTCAGCGCGCCGTGCGGGTGCGCATCGGTGATGGTCGCGCCCCCAATCACCAAGCGCCCGGGCGCGGTTTGGATCACGCTGTTCGGCGTGACACGTCCCGTCTCCATCGCCAGCGCGGCAATGAATGGCTTGATGGTGGAACCGGGCTCAAAAGTGTCGGTGAGTGCGCGGTTGCGGGCTTGCTCGCCGGTCAGGTTTTTTCGGTTGCTGGGTGCGAAGCTGGGGAAGTTGGCCAAGGCCAGCACCTCGCCGGTTTTCACATCGAGCACCACCACGCTGCCGGCTTTGGCTTTGTGTTCGGCCACCGCATCTCTGATCCGTTGATAGGCAAAGAACTGCGCCTTGGAATCAATCGACAAGGTGACCTCTTGACCGTCGACTGCCGCCACGCTGTCGCCGATGTCTTCAACGACGCGGCCCATGCGGTCTTTGATCACGCGGCGCGTTCCGGCTTGGCCCACCAAGTCCTGCTGAAACGCTTTTTCAATGCCCGCATTGGCAGCGTCGTCCACGCTGGTGTAGCCGACCAAGTGCGCCGCCGCTTCACCTTCGGGGTATTTGCGTTTGAACTCGCTGAGCTGCCCTACGCCCTGCATGTTGAGCGCCATGACTTGCTTGGCTACCGGGTCATCGACCTGCCTGCGCAACCACACAAAGTTGGGGTTGTCGTCCAGGCGTTGCGCCAGTTCCTTCGGCGTAAAACCCAACAAACGCGCCAGCTCTTTGCGCTTGGCCGCGTCAGGGTCCAAGTCTTTGGGGCTGACCCAAATGGACGGCGACGGCACGCTGGCCGCCATGATCAAACCGTTGCGATCAACGATGCGGCCACGGCTGGCGGGCAAGCCGAGTGTGCGGGCGTAGCGGGCCTCGCCCTGGCGCAAAAAGAAAGCGCTGTCGATAATTTGCACGTACACCGCGCGGCTCAGCAAACCGCAAAAACTCAAGCCCACCAAAGCCACCAAAAATTTGGACCGCCACGACGGCGTTTTGGCGGCCAACAAAGGGCTGCTCGCGTAATTGAGGCTGCGCACGGAAGCGCCTGCCGAAGCGTGGGACGATTTGCCTTTGAGAAGCTTCATTTGCCACCTTTCGCAGCTTCGCCGCTGGACGCCGCACGCTCGTAACCCACGTAACGCGTGATGGCGGGCGTGGCGGTGCGCATGTTCAGTTTTTGGCGTGCAATTTTTTCCACCAACAACGGCGTTGCTTGTGAGCGTTGTTCGGTCTGCAGCCGCTCAAACTCGGTGTTCAAAAGGGCTTCTGCGGTTTGCGCTTGGTCGATCTCTGTGAACAAGCGGCGCGCGTCGTAAGACACCCGCACCAGGTAGATGCAACTGGCCAGCAAGGCCATCAGCAGCAGCAGGTTCAGGCGGGTGATCACAGGGCGGCCTCTTGCGGTTCGCTGCGCTGTGCCACACGCATCACCGCAGAACGCGAGCGCGGGTTGGCGCGCACCTCGGTTTCGCCGGGCTTGACCCGACCCAGCGACTCAAAACGCGTGGGCTTGGGCGCGGCAAAAGGCGCGCGGCGGTCGAACTCGCTTTTGCTTTCGCGCGCGATGAAAGTTTTGACGATGCGGTCTTCCAGCGAATGAAAGCTGATGACCACCAAGCGCCCGCCCGGCAGCAGCAAATCAACCGCTGACTTCAAGCCCTGTTCGAGCTCCTCAAGCTCGGCGTTGACGAAAATCCGAAGCGCTTGAAATGTCCGCGTTGCAGGGTTCTGGCCCGGCTCGCGGGTTTTAACGGCGCCAGCCACGACCTCGGAAAGCGCTGTGGTGGTTCGAACGGGATTCCCGCTTTCGCGCCGAGCAACAAGCGCCTTTGCAACCTGGACAGCAAACCGTTCTTCGCCATAGTTTTTGATCACTTCCGAGATTTGGCGCTCATCGGCGCGGGCCAAAAATTCCGCAGCACTTTCGCCGCGGCTGGTGTCCATGCGCATGTCCAGCGGGCCGTCAAAACGGAAGCTGAACCCGCGCTCGGGATTGTCAATTTGTGGCGACGACACGCCCAAATCCAGCAGCAAGCCGCTGACCTGTTGCACGCCCTGCGCGGCCAATGTGGCGCTCATGTGGGCGAAGCTGGTGTGGTGAATGGAGAAGCGCGCATCGGTGATGCGCGCGTCGCCTTCGGTAGCGGCAGTCACGGCCTGCGCGTCGCGGTCGATTGCCAGCAAACGACCCGTCGGACTCAAACGCTCCAACAGCAAACGCGAATGGCCGCCGCGGCCAAAAGTCCCGTCTACGTAAATGCCGTTCGGATCGGTGACGAGCGCGTCCACAGCCTCATTCAAGAGCACCGTCGTGTGCGCGCACGCTGTGGTTGCGGATTCCTGCGCGGTCATGATCTTTTCGGCCCAAGCAGCGCTCAGAAACTGAAATTTTTCAGCGAGTCGGGCATGTCCGACTTCAGCACCATCGCCTCATGGGCCGCGTGGCGCTCGGCGTCCCACAACTCAAAATGACTGCCCATGCCGAGCAACATCACGCTGCGGTCGATTCCAGCAGAGGCGCGCAACTCAGGCGCAATCAGGATGCGCGAGGTGCCGTCAATTTCAACGTCCATCGCGTTGCCCAAAAACACCCGCTTCCAGCCACTGGCCTCCATGGGCAGCGCCATCACGCGGTCGCGAAACCCTTCCCACGCCGGACGCGGGAAAATCATCAAACAGCCTTCAGGGTTTTTGGTGACGGTGAGCTGGCTCACACCCATCGCGCTCAGGAGCTCGCGGTGACGCGACGGCATGGCGATTCGCCCCTTGCCGTCCACCGTCAGCGATGCTGGTCCCTGAAAAACAATATTTGCCACGAACATTCACAAAAGTGCACTTATCTGCACTGTAGCTCATGGGGTGAGCCTTCTGCAAGGCAATTTGTAAACAAAGTTCAATGAAATCAAGCACTTAGCGCTGGTTTGAAAAGCAGGTGTCGGAACAAAAATTGCTTCAAAAATAAGGACTTGCGCGGTGCTGTGAAAGTAGAGGTTTAGCTTGAAAAGCTTTGAGCAAACTCAAAATCCCGCGACGACAGGTTCATCACGCCGTCAAGGACACCACGGCAAAACCAGACCCGAAGCCGCAGGAAACGCCTGTATGACCAGTTTTTTTGGCTCGCAGTGGCCGCGCCATAAAAGCCTGCGATCAGCATGCACAGCAAAAAGAAGACCTTCGCGCTGAAGCCTGCGCTGCCCAAACTGAAGCCCATAACAGGCCTGCAGCCAAAAAGGCGTTGTACAAACCTCAATTGGCGGCCAGCACTTTGCTTGCGGTGGCGGCTTGTGGGCTTTGACCGAATGCCCACAGACCGGCGAGCTTGTCCCAGAGAAACATTTCCAGCACCAAGCTGTAGATGTGTATTTAGATGTGGATGAGTGCGACCAGCGCGATGACGACATTGGCGGCGTTGGAGCTGGAATTTCCTCGATAGTTTTTGATGTGCGCTGAATGCGCTCGACCCAAATTCCCCAAGAATGTTGACGCAGGAAAATCATGACAGTCACCACGCCATTGCTCAGCGCCGCAGACATCGACCGCGTCATTCAAATGGCCTGGGAAGACCGCACCTCGTTTGACGCGATTGAAGTGCAGTTTGCGCTGAACGAATCACAGGTCATCAAACTGATGCGCGCTGAATTGAAGCGCAGCAGTTTTGAGATGTGGCGCAAGCGGGTGACGGGCCGCAAGACCAAACACGCCGCACAACGCCCTGCCGATGTGAAGCGCTTTAAATCGAGCGATCAAAAAGGCGATTGACGCCCTGGCCGACCTCTCAAAAAGACGTCTAGCGAATCGGCGACACGCCGATCAGCCACTGGTGGCCCCACAGCAAGAACACCACGTAGGCCGCGAGGCCCGCGCCCAGCGCCATCAAGTCGTTCATCGGCCGCGCGACACCCAGCACCTTCACCGGCCCCGGACGGCGTTTGACCGAAATGCGGTCCATCACGGCCCACGCCAAAAATGAGCCGAACAACAGCACGGCACCCAGCGTGCCGTTGACCAACAAGTGCGAAAGCGCCCAAATTTTGGTGGCCAGCAACATCGGGTGCTTGGTGGCCGATTTGATGCGGCCCGGCAAATAGGACGCAAACAGCAACACAAACACCGGCAGCATCAACAGCAAGGTGATGTGACGCAGAAAAGCGGGCGGGCTGTACAGCACCACCGGCGCTTGTCGGGCCACACCGTAGCCGTAAACGATGAGCCCAAAACCGACCAACGAGGCGACGGTGTAGATGCCTTTCCATGCCGCTTCGCCGCGCGCTGCGAACTGCCGATTGCGCCAGTCCAGCGCGAAGATCGACACCGAATGCACGCCCAAAAACAGCACCAGCCCCAGGATCAACCAAATCATTTGCGTCACTTTCAATGAAACCGGGTTTGAGTCTAGCGGGCCAGGACACCAACGCGCTTTCGTTGACAATCTCGCCTCTATGCATGCCCTTTATGAAGACGCCGGAAAATTCTTTGCTGGACGCGTGATGTCGGAGGCCGACAGCTCGGCGCAAATCGAGCTCGACTCTGGCAAGCGTGTGAAAGTGAAATCTGCCAATGTGCTGTTGAAATTCGACCAGCCCAGCCCGCCCGAATTGATGGCGGCAGCCACCGCGCTGTCGCAAGACATCGACCTTGACACGGCCTGGGAATTTGCCA
This sequence comes from Burkholderiales bacterium, assembly GCA_031427655.1. Classification (GTDB taxonomy): domain Bacteria; phylum Pseudomonadota; class Gammaproteobacteria; order Burkholderiales; family Burkholderiaceae_C; genus JANYJJ01. The sequence continues at coordinate 7,157 of JANPNT010000172.1, read as the reverse complement.
GCGACGCCGATTTCAGCTTCGGCGATTTGGCGCGCGACTACTTCAGCGCCAAGGCCGATTTGACACAGCAAGCCGCCATGCTGATCCGCCTGTTTGAAGCGCCGCATTACTTTCGCCGCTTGGGCAAAGGCAACTTCAAAAGAGCGTCCGAAGACATCGTCAAAGCCGCCCTGCTCGGCATCGAGCGCAAGAAAGTGCTGGCCGCGCAAATTGACACCTGGGCCGGTGAATTGGCCGGTGGCAGCACGCCGCCGTCGGTGCGCGAACAGCTCTACAAAATTCTGTTCAAGCCCGACAAAAACGCACCCGAGTACAAGGACGTGGTCGAAGCCGCCAAGCGCTCGCAGAAGTCACCGTTGGACTTGCTGACGTCGGCCGGGGCCATTGATTCGCCTTACCAATTCCACTGGCGCCGATTCTTGTTTGAGAACTTCCCCAAAGGCACCGGCTTTCCGGCTTTGGCGGCACCGGCCATCAAAGAAGTTTTGCCGCTGTCCAGCGTGCAGGCGTTTTCGATTGACGATTCGCAGACCACCGAAATCGACGACGCGCTGTCAGTTCAAGGCTTGGGCACTGGCACGGTGATCTTCGGCATTCACATCGCCGCGCCCGGCTTGGCGATTGCGCCCGACGGCCCGGTGGACAAGGTCGCGCGCGACCGCTTGTCCACTGTCTACATGCCCGGCCACAAGCTGACCATGCTGCCCGATGACGTGGTGCAGGCTTACACCTTGACGGCGGGGCGCGACTGCCCGGCTGTGTCGCTGTACGTGACATTTGATGAAGCCACTTTGGAGGTCAAGGCCAGCGAAACCAAGCTGGAGCGCGTGCCCATTGCCGCCAACTTGCGCCACGATCAGCTCGACACCGTGGTGACCGAAGCCGCGCTGACAGGGCAGGCCCCGGCCGACTACGAATTCGCTACCGATTTGGCCTTCGCCTTCCGACTGGCCAAGCACTTGAAGGTGCTGCGGGAAGTGGCGCGCGGCAAGCCCGAGAACTTCAATCGCCCCGACTACAACTTCCGTTTGGAAGATGTTCAAGGCAGCGAGCCCTTGGGCGACGAAGTGGTCGGCATCGGCACCCGCGTGCGAGGCTCGCCGCTTGACTTGATCGTCGCCGAGGCCATGATTTTGGCCAACAGCACCTGGGGCGGTTGGATAGCCGAACACGGCGTGCCGGGCATTTACCGCAGCCAGGCCAGCATGGCTCCCGGCGTGAAGGTGCGCATGGGCACCAAGCCCGCGCCGCACGCCGGCATGGGCGTGGCGCAGTACACCTGGGCCACGTCGCCGCTGCGCCGCTACGTGGATTTGGTGAACCAGTGGCAAATCATCGCGGTGGCCAAGCACGGCCGCACCGCCGCCTTGGTGGCACCGTTCAAACCCAAAGACACCGCTTTGTTCGCCGTGATCTCCGGCTTTGATGCGGCCTACAGCGCTTACAACGGCTACCAGTCGGCAATAGAGCGTTACTGGACGCTGAAGTATTTAGCGCAAAACGACATCAAAGAAATTGACGCTGCGGTGATGGCAGGCGGCTTGGTGCGCGCCGACACCTTGCCGCTGGTGTTTCGCGCGATAGGGGCCGACAACCTGCCACGCAACGCGCGTGTGCGCATCAAGATCAACGGCTGCGATTTGTTGACGCTGGACGTGCACGCGGCGGTGTTGGCGCGCATTGATGAAGAAGCGGCGTCAGCGTCGAACTCCGAAGACCCCGGCGATGACGAAGAGGCGGTCTCGGGCCCTCTGACTTTGGCGATCGACATGTCGCAGGCGAGCAGCGACGCCGAAACTTCAGCCACCTCGTCGGCCAGCGCGGGTTGAAACGCCAGTGAGGTGGCTCAAGAAGTTGTCGGCCCTGCACATTGCGTTGTTAATGTCCTTCGTGGTGCACGCGGGTTTGCTGACCTTCCGATTTGTCGACCCTGATCGCTTTGACCGCGTTTTCACGGACACGCCGCTGGAAGTGATTTTGGTGAACTCGCGCTCCAACGAGAAACCTGAAAACGCTCAGGCCATAGCGCAGGCGAACCTCGGCGGCGGCGGCGAAGCCGAAAAGGGCCGTGCCACGTCGCCCTTGCCGCCTTCACAGACCATCGAGCTGGGCGAAGCGAATGAAGAGTCGCGTCGGCAAATAGAGAAATTGCAAGAGACCCAAACCCTGCTGCTGACGCAAATTCGCCATGAGTTGGCGCTGCTGCCCACACCGACGCCGCAGCGCGACCAAGGCTTGGCGCAAGACCAAGCGCAAGAAGAAAAACGCCGCCAATTGATTCAGCTCTTGGCCGAAATTGAAAAACGCATTCAAGACGAAAACGCACGCCCCAAAAAGCGCTACATCAGTCCGGCCACCCGCGAAGAGGTGTACGCACTTTATTACGACCAATTGCGCCGGAAAATCGAAGAGCGAGGTACCCGCAACTTCCCTGAATCGCAAGGTAAGAGGCTCTACGGCGAATTGACGATGAACGTGACCGTGGACCAACAAGGCCGGGTGGTGGAAACCGAAATCGTGCGCGCTTCGGGCAACAAGCTGCTCGACCAACGTGCCACCGCCATCGTGCGAGCGGCGTCGCCCTTCGGCGATTTCACAACCGCCATGCGGCGCAAGGCCGACCAGCTCGTCATCACCTCGCGCTTCAGGTTCACGCGCGAAGACGGCTTGGAAACCTCGCTGGGTGGTGGGCCTTGATGCGCTTCTTGCGATGACCTTGCTCGACAGATATGTAGTGGCCGGCAACCCGGTGGCGCACAGCCAATCGCCCTTCATCCACGCCCGCTTTGCCGAACAGACCGGCGAACGCTTGAGTTACGACAGGCTGCTCTGCACGACCGAGGGCTTCGAAAACTCAGTGCGTGAGTTTGCCCTCGCAGGCGGGCGCGGTTGCAACATCACCATGCCGTTCAAAGCCCAAGCCTGGCGTTTGGGCGTGCACATCAGCGAGCGCGCTGCGTTGGCCGAGGCCAGCAACCTGCTGCGCTTTGACGACGCCGGCTGGTTTGCGGACAACTCCGACGGCGTGGGCTTGGTGCGTGACATTCAACTCAATGCAAAGCGGCCACTGGCGGGAGCGCGTGTGCTGATGCTTGGCGCAGGCGGTGCTGCCGCTGGAGCCCTGGGGCCGCTGCTGCAAGCGCGCCCCGCAGTGCTGGTCCTGGCGAACCGCAGTGCGGCCAAGGCCGAGGCGCTGGTCCACCGCCATGCGGCGCTGGCCGCAAGCTCGGCCGTCGATCTGCACGCCACCGGCTTGCAAGACTGCGGTGCCGAGTTTGATGTGGTCGTCAACGCCACGGCCAGCAGTTTGAACGCGCAGGCGGTGCCAGTTGATGCCCGCGTGCTGAAGCCCGGCGGTTTGGCGCTGGACATGGCTTATGGCCCCAGCGCAGTGGTTTTTCTGGCCTGGGCACAAGCGCACGGGGCGGTCGGCCGAGACGGCTTGGGGATGCTGGTCGAGCAAGCGGCCGAGGCCTTTTTTGTGTGGCGCGGCGTGCGGCCCTACACCGCGCCGGTGCTGGCAGCGCTGCTTCAACGTGTGGAAGCGGCGGCGGCCAAGTGAACACACGTTGGCGCTCGTTTGGGTCGGCAGCGGGGCGGGTGGTCGCGCTGATCGCCCTGTCGGTGCTGGTGTTGCAGCTTTACTTTTTTGCCCGCATTGCCTTGATGGTGAGCGTGAACCCGCAGTCCACCACGTTTCAACGCTCAGAAATCACCCGCTTGGTCAGCGAGACGCATCAAGTTTTATGGGCGCAGGAATGGGTGGACTACGCGCAAATTTCTGACCATTTGAAGCGCGCCGTGATCGCTTCAGAAGATGCCGGCTTCGTCGATCACACCGGCGTGGAATGGGATGCCGTTGAGGCCGCCTGGGATCGCAACCAGCGCTCCGTGGTCAGCGCTGAAAAGCGCAAGCCAAAGACGGCCAGCAAATCAGGTGCTGCGGTCAAACCCGCTGCGGAACCAAAATTGGTCGGCGGCTCGACCATCAGCCAGCAGCTTGCGAAAAACCTTTTTTTGGGGCCCGAGCGCAGCCTGCCGCGCAAGCTGCAAGAACTGATCATCACCGTCATGCTGGAAGCCATGCTCAGCAAGCAGCGGATTTTGGAGATCTACCTGAACAACGTGGAATGGGGCGAAGGTGTGTTCGGTGCCGAAGCCGCAGCGCAGTACTACTTTCGCACCCGCGCGGCGTTGCTCAGCCCGGCGCAGGCGGCGCGCTTGGCAGTGATGTTGCCGGCCCCCAAACGGTTTGAGAAGAAGCCCGGCTCCAGTTATGTGATGGGCCGGTCGGCCACGGTGCTGGCGCGGATGTCGGCAGTGGAATTGCCGTGATCTCTTTAAAATGCCTCCATGTCGTCTGAACTGAGCCTGGAAATCGCCGCCGCCGCCGCCCGCTGGGTCGTGGAAGAAGGCATGGAATATGGGCCGGCCAAACGACGTGCTGCGCGTGATGTGGGTGGAAGAAGCTCGCGCAAAGCCGAGTTGCCTAGCAACACCGAGGTCGAAACCGAAGTTCGCGCCTATATCGAGCTGTTTTGTGCTGACACCCAACCCGCCGAGTTGGCCGCCCTGCGCGGCGTGGCCGTGCTGTGGATGCAGCGCATGGCCGAGTTCCGCCCCCACCTGGCGGGCGCGGTGTGGCGCGGCACGGCCACCCGGCTCAACAACATTCATTTGCAGCTTTACTGTGACGACTCCAAAGCCGCCGAGTTGGCACTGATCGACCAAGGCGTTGACTACGAAGTCGGCTCTGTCAGTGGAAACCGCGGCCCACGCAGCGATGAAGTCAGCGTGCTCAGCGCCAGCAGCCTCTGCCAAGTTTTGAATGAAAACGTGACGGTGCACATGAGCGTTCTCGACCACGACGACCTGCGCGGCGCTTTGAAACCTGACGCCCAAGGTCGCACCGAGCGCGGCGACTTAAATGCGCTGCGCGCTTTGATGGAGAACAAATCATGAATCGGCGCCTGTGGATTTACGGCGGCGTGGCGGCTGCTGCTGCTGCGGCAGGAGCGGCTTGGTCGGTATGGAAACCGAGGTCACCTGGCTTGGGTGAGCTGGTTTGGCAACAAAGCCTGGCCCAACCTGCTGGCGGCGAACTGGTGCTGGCCAACTTGCGCGGCAAGCCTTTGCTGCTGAACTTTTGGGCCACCTGGTGCCCGCCTTGCGTCAAAGAAATGCCGATGCTCGACGCGTTTTACCAGGCGCAACGCGCCAAAGGCTGGCAAGTGGTGGGCCTCGCGGTGGACAGCCCCACACCCGTTCGTGAGTTTTTGAAGCGCGTGCCGGTCAGTTTTCCCATCGGTTTAGCGGGCATGGAAGGGTCGGAATTAAGCCGTGCCTTGGGCAATCCGAACGGGTCTCTGCCCTTCACGGTGGTGTTGAACAGCAAGGGCGACGTGGTGGCGAAAAAACTCGGCATCATCGAACCCGAAAACCTGACACTTTGGGCCCGCGAACACGCTTGAAAGTCAAAGCCCGTCACTTTTGACTAATTTCCTCGAATTTGTCGGCTACGGTGTGCAATGCGCGTAAAGTGCGCAACTTCGCAAAGAGATGCAAGCAGTTGATTCAAGCTCTTGGCTCGCTTTGCAAGACACCCCGACCCGTCGACCGCCACCAACACCTCGTTCAGGATCGGCGACGTTAGTGGATTTAATCCGCTGTAAATGACACCGTAAGCGTTTTTTTGGGCCAAGCGCAGCGCGCCTCCAATGAACGCTTGATTTTCTCACCCTCCCAAGACAGCCTCCCGGAGCCCTTGATGGACCTCAGAAAACTCAAAACGCTGATCGACCTGGTGTCGGACTCGAACATCTCTGAACTTGAAATCACTGAAGCCGAAGGGAAGGTGCGGATCGTCAAGGCCGACCCTCGACTCGCGATGCCCGCCGGCACCGTGCCCACGATGGTGATGAGCACCGCCGCCCCTGCCCCGGTGGCAGCCGCACTGGCAGCGGTTGAAGTTGCTCCTGCAACGGTTGGCCATATCGTCAAGTCACCCATGGTGGGCACCTTCTATCGCTCGGCCAGCCCGGGCTCCAAAACCTTCGCCGACCTCGGTTCGCCGGTGAAAGAGGGCGATCCGATTTGCATCATCGAGGCCATGAAGATCATGAACGAGATCGAGGCCGACAAGTCGGGCACGGTCACGCGCATCTTGTGCGAAAACGGTCAGGCCGTCGAGTTCGGCCAGCCGCTGTTCATCATCGAGTGAGCGGCAGCGCATGTTCAAAAAAATACTGATTGCCAACCGCGGCGAGATCGCGCTGCGCATCCAAAGGGCCTGCCGCGAACTGGGCATCAAGTCGGTGGTGGTGTATTCAGAAGCCGACCGCGACGCCAAATACGTGAAGTTGGCCGACGAAGCGGTGTGCATCGGGCCTGCGGCCTCGGCGCTGAGCTACCTCAACATGCCGGCCATCATCTCCACCGCCGAGGTGACCGACGCTGAAGCGATCCACCCCGGCTACGGCTTTTTGTCGGAAAACGCCGACTTTGCCGAGCGCGTGGAACGCAGCGGCTTCACTTTCATTGGCCCGACGCCCGACGCCATTCGCACCATGGGCGACAAGGTGTCGGCCAAGCAGGCCATGATCAAAGCGGGGGTGCCCTGCGTGCCAGGATCTGAAGGCGCATTGCCCGACGATCCGAAAGAAATCATCAAGGCCGCACGCGCGATTGGCTACCCCGTCATCATCAAAGCGGCCGGCGGTGGTGGCGGGCGCGGCATGCGGGTGGTGCACACCGAAGCGGCACTCATTCACGGCGTGCAAACCACGCGCGCCGAAGCCGGTGCGGCGTTTGGCAATTCAACGGTTTACATGGAGAAATTTCTCCAGAACCCGCGCCACATCGAGATTCAAGTCATGGCCGACACCCACCGCAACGCGGTGTGGCTGGGCGAGCGCGATTGCTCCATGCAGCGACGACACCAAAAAATCATCGAAGAAGCGCCCGCTCCGGGTATTCCGCGTCGCGTGATTGAACGCATTGGCGACCGCTGCGCCGCGGCTTGCAAAAAAAACCTTTAAAATGATAAAAATAAACAAAAACCCCCCCACAAAAAGAATAAAAAAAAAGCCCACACCCAACCCAAACCCCTGTTGCATGGCCAGCCCCAATTAAACCAACACCCACAACAACAAAAAAAA
>JANPNT010000171.1:0-8131 GCA_031427655.1 Burkholderiales bacterium | reverse complement strand
ATGATCTCGTCGCAGGCTGCGGCCAACTCATAGCCGCCACCGGCACAAGCACCGTTCACAGCAGCCAAAAACTTCAAGCCACTGTGACGGCTGCTGTCTTCCAAACCGTTGCGGGTTTCATTGGTGAATTTGCAAAAGTTCACCTTCCAGGCGTGGCTGCTTTTGCCCAGCATGAAGATGTTGGCACCCGAGCAAAACACCCGGTCACGACCACTGGTCAGGATGACGGTGCGCACTGCCGGGTGCTCGAAGCGAATGCGCTGCACCGCGTCGTTCAACTCGATGTCCACCCCCAAGTCGTAGCTGTTGAGCTTGAGCTTGTAGCCTTCACGCAGGCCGCCGTCTTCGTTGATGTTCATCACCAAGGTGGCCACTGGCCCTTCGACTTTGAGCTGCCAATGTTGGTACAGCTCAGGGCGGGTTTCGTAATTGATGCCGTGGGTGTGATTCAGGGACTGGCTGGACGTGCTCATCGCGCTGACCTTCGGTTTGGACACACGCAATATGGTGCATCGTCTGATATTCGCATGCAATTTACTGCATGCGGCTCAGCAGGTCAAGCATCTTCAAGCGGAAACTGACTGCAATGTGCCGCGCAGGCGCTCCTGCAAACCTGCAAAGCTGGCTTCCAGCGATTTGCCGCTGGTGTCATACACCTCATCGGCCTTGGAATAAAACGCCGTGCGGCTGTCCAAAATGCGCTTCAGATCGTCCATGGCTTCAGCGTTGCCCGCGTGGCCTGCCATGGGCCGGGTGTCGCCTTGCGCCAGCACCCGGCCCATGTGGTCTTCCGGCGTGGCGCGCACCCACACGGTGTAGCAATGGGCCAGCAGCAAATTGAAAGTGGCAGGGTCAGACACGATTCCGCCTGGCGTGGCGATCACGGCACTCGGGAAGCGCTGAATCGTGTCTTCCAAGGCGCGCTTCTCGTAGCGGCGGTAGGCCGACGCGCCGTACAAAGAATGCACCTCGGCCAAGCTGCATCCGGCCACCACTTCAATCTGCCGGTTCAGCTCAACAAACGGCACCGCGCCGCTGTCGGCCAGCATGCGGCCCAGTGTGCTTTTCCCTGCCCCGCGCAGACCGATCAAAGCCACCCGTTGACGCCGCGCCGCTTGGCTGGCGGGTGCGCCAAAAACGCCGGCCAGCGCGCTGCGCGCTTGTGCCAGTTCGGGCTCGGCGCGGCCCCGCAAAATTTCGCGAATCATCAACCACTCGGGTGAGCTGGCGGTCTCGTCGCCCACCAATTCGGCCAGCGTGCAATTCAGCGTTTGGGCCAGTTGGCGCAAGAACTGAATCGACGCATTGCCCACGCCCATTTCCACGTTCGCCAAGTGCCGCTCCGACACATTGGACGCCTTGGCCAAGCCCCTGCGCGTGAGGCCGCGCCGCGCCCGCAGCGCGCGGGTGCGCTCACCCAGCGCGCTTAAAAACGGGTCGCGATCGGCGCTGTCGTCGTTGGCGGGCAAATCGGTTGGCAAGGGTAATTCCGGTTCAAAATGAAGTCAGCTCAGGGTTTTCGCAAGGCATAATATGCAACATATTGCATGAACCTTGCGGTGTGCCAGCAGTTGGGCGCATTGTTTCAGTCTAGCCGGGAGCCGTCGATGACCGCACATCCTTTCTCGCCCGCCAATGTTTCTGCGCCGCCCGAACGCTTCAACGCGGCAGCGTATTTGTTGTCGCTGAATGCGAATCGGAATGGCAAGCTCGCCTACATCGACGATCAACGGCAATTGACCTACGGCGAGCTTGACGACCATGTCCGGCGTTGCGCTGCCGGTTTACTTGCCATAGGCTTGAAGCGTGGCGACCGCGTGTTGATGGTCCTGCACGACAGCGTTGAGTTCCCCGTGGCGTTTTTGGGCGCGCTGTGGGCGGGCGTTGTGCCGGTACCGGTGAACACGCTTCTGCCCGCCGCCGACTACGCCTTCATGTTGGCCCACTGCGAGGCCAAAGCCGTGTTGGTGAGCGCGCCTCTGCTCAGCACGCTGCAAACGGCTCTGTCAATTGCGGAGTTGTCGCCGCAGGTTTTCGCAGCAGGTGGCACTGTGGACGCGGCGAGTTTTGCGTCGCTGCTCGAGTCGGAGCCCATGTCCAACCCCGCGGCCAACCCCGCGGCCAACCCCGCGGCCAGCCCCGCTGACACCGGTGCCAATGACGACGCCTTCTGGCTTTACTCCTCCGGCTCCACCGGCCGTCCCAAGGGCGTGGTTCACAGCCATGCCAACTTGTACTGGACGGCCGCGCTGTACGCCCAACCGGTGCTCGGTCTGCGCGAGGACGACGTGCTGTTTTCAGCCGCCAAACTTTTTTTCGCCTACGGCTTGGGCAACGCGCTGACGTTTCCGCTGAGCGTCGGCGCTACCACCGTGCTGATGGCCGAGCGGCCCACGCCCGCCGCCGTTTTCAAACGCTGGACAGAACAGGGCGTCAGCGTATTTTTCGGAGCACCCACCGGCTTCGCGGGCATGTTGGCATCGCCTGATTTGCCAGCGCGCGAGGCCGTGAAACTGCGCATGTGTTCATCCGCTGGTGAAGCCCTGCCGCGCGACATCGGCGAGCGCTTTGCGCGCCAATTCGGCTGCGACATCATCGACGGCATCGGCTCTACCGAAATGCTGCACATCTATTTGTCCAACCGCCCGGGCGATGTGAACTACGGCACCACTGGCCGCGCCGTACCGGGCTACCGTTTGAAGCTGGTGAATGAAGCCGGTGTCACACCGGCCGCGGGCGACATCGGCGAGCTCTACATCAGCGGCCCCAGCGCAGCGCGCTCGTACTGGAACGACCCCGAAAAAACGCAAGCCACCTTCCAAGGCGAGTGGACCAAAAGCGGCGACAAATACCGGGTCGATGAGACCGGCTGCTACGTCTACGCCGGCCGCAGCGACGACATGCTCAAGGTCAGCGGCATTTATGTATCGCCCTTTGAAGTGGAAGCCACGCTGATGCAGCACAGCGCCGTGTTGGAAGCCGCCGTGGTGGGCCGCGCCGATGCCGACGGCCTGACCCGAACGCTGGCTTATGTCGTGTTGAAGGCGGGCCAATCGGCCAGCGCCCACGAACTGAAAGCCTTTGTGAAAGACCGCCTCGCGCCGCACAAATACCCGCGCCAAATAGAGTTTTTGGACGAGCTGCCAAAAACCGCCACCGGCAAAATTCAGCGCTTTCGTTTGAGGGCTTTGGGCTGAGCACGGCGCTCGTGTTGGCAGCATCGGCGCTTGTCACCGTGCCTTGGCGCGGTGCCGACTTGTCGCTGGAAGTGCAATGGGTCGGCAGCGAAAGCAGCCCGCATCCTGTGGTCGTCTTCCTGCACGAAGGCTTGGGTTCGGTGTCGGCCTGGAAGTCTTTCCCGCACGACTTTTGCATCGCGCACGGCCTGCGCGGTTTGGTTTATTCGCGCTACGGCTACGGCCGCTCCACACCCAAACCGAAAGCCGAGCTCTGGGGCCTCGGCACCATGCAAGCGCAAGCGCAAGAGGTGCTTCCCGCGCTGCTCAGCAAGTTGAACATCACACGCCCGTGGTTGTTCGGTCACAGCGACGGCGGCAGCATCGCGCTGCTTTATGCGGCGCGTTTTCCGGCGGCCGGTTTGGTGCTGATGGCACCGCACAGCTTCGTGGAAGACGTGGCCCTGCGTCAAATCGAAGCGGCGCGCGTGGCTTATGGAGGCACCGATCTGCGCGGTCGCTTGGCGCGTCACCACGCCGATGTCGATTCCGCCTTTCGCGGTTGGAACGACATGTGGCTGAACCCGGAATTCAAAGCCTGGAACATCGCAGCACACCTGGATCAAATCACCTGCCCGGTGCTAACCGTTCAAGGCGAAGACGACGAATACGGCACCCTCGAACAAATTCACCAGATTGCTGCGCGCGTTCCGCAAACCCAGACCGTGGTGCTGGCACACTGCGCGCACTCGCCCCAACGCGACCAACCCAAAGCACTCAGCGACGTTGCGGGCGCTTTCATCAAAACTGCCTTGACCCCCGTCACAGGCGAATGACTTTCAACTGGAGACTGCCATGAAGACCCTGTTCCAACTCTCGACCGCAGCCACTGCATTGCTGTTGGCGACGGCTGCGCATTCGCAGGCAACCACGCAAACACAAGCGCCCTTGAAAGTCGGCCTCATGCTGCCTGCCACCGGCACCTTTGCCAGCCTGGGCAACAACATTGAAAGCGGCTTCAAGCTCTTTGTTCAAGAACAAGGCGGGAAGCTCGGCGGCCGTGAAATTCAGTACTTCAAAGTAGACGACGAGTCTGATCCGTCCAAAGCCACCGACAACGTCAACAAGCTCATCAAGCGCGATCAGGTGGACGTGCTGGTGGGCACGGTGCACTCCGGTGTGGCGCTGGCCATGGCCAAGGCCGCGAAAGAGAGCAACACCTTGCTGATCGTGCCCAACGCAGGCGCAGACGCCATCACCGGCCCCATGTGCGGTGCCAACATCGTGCGCAGCTCGTTCTCAAATTGGCAACCGGGATACTCGACCGGCGTGGTCATGGCCCAAAAAGGCCACAAGCGCGCCATGACCATCACCTGGAATTACGCCGCTGGCAACGAGACAGTGAAAGGCTTCACCGAGGCGTTTGAAAAAGGCGGCGGCAAAGTCATGAAAGACCTGACGCTTCCCTTCCCCAACGTGGAATTTCAAGCGCTGCTGACTGAAATTGCTGCGCAAAAACCCGATGCTGTGTTTGCCTTTTTTGCAGGCGGCGGCGCAGTGAAATTTGTCAAAGACTACGCCGCAGCGGGCCTTACCAAAACCGTGCCGCTCTACGGCTCCGGCTTCCTGACTGACGGCACCTTGGAAGCGCAAGGCGCGTCAGCGCAAGGTATGTTCACCACGCTGCACTACGCCGACAACCTCGACACGCCGCGCAACAACGCCTTTCGCAAAAGCTACGCGCTGACCTACAAAGCCAACGCCGACGTCTACGCCGTGCAAGGCTACGACGCCGCGCAAATTTTGGGCGCAGGCTTGACTGCAGTGAAAGGCGACTTCAGCAAGCGCGACGCCATGACCACCGCCATGCGCAAAGTCACCGTCGACAGCCCGCGCGGCAAGTTCACCATTTCACCGGCCGGCAACCCGGTGCAAGACATGTTCTTGCGCCAAGCCACCGGCAACAACAACGAGTTCAGAAGCGTGGCCGTGAAGGCGCTGGCCGATCCTGCGCGCGGCTGCAAGTTGTGAACGAGCATCAAGCACGGAAGGTGCTTGATGGCGAAGTGCCGCACCCCGAGTTGGCTGAAGCTGTTGATCCAGCGAAGTGAAAGCTCAATTTCGTGGAGCATCTTCTGAACCAACCTGAAGGCTCACTCGGCGAAAATTTGTTGACCAGTGGTCCGCTCGCTCCCGTGACGCGTCTTTCGACTGAGCGCTCAAGTCCCGCAAATCCGCTCGCGTAGAGCTTGTTCGACCTTGTCGTTACTTGATGGACCTCCCCACCTTCCTCGTCCAATGTCTGAACTCGGTTCAGTACGGCTTGCTGCTTTTTTTGGTGGCCAGCGGCTTGACCTTGATCTTCGGGATCATGGGCGTCATCAATTTGGCGCACGGCAGTTTTTACATGATCGGTGCTTACATGGCGTTCGCGCTGGCACCTTACTTTGCCGATCAGTTTGTGTTGATGTTGTTGGTGGGCACGCTGCTGGCTGCGCTGTTCGGCTTTGCGTTGGAGTGGGTTTTCTTCAGCTATTTGTACCAGCGCGAGCACCTGCAACAGGTGCTCATGACGTATGCGCTGATCTTGGTGTTTGAAGAAGCGCGTGCCATGTTGGTGGGCAATGATGTTCACGGTGTTCAGGCACCCGCATGGCTTTCGGGCAGCTTCGCGCTGGGCAGTTTGATGAGCTATCCGTGGTACCGCTTGTTTGCCTCGGCCGCCTGCATCGTGCTGGCGCTGGCGCTGTATTTCGTGGTGAACAAAACGCGGCTGGGCATGATGATTCGGGCCGGTGCCAGCAACCGCGACATGGTGCGCGGCTTGGGCATCAACATCAAGCTGCTGTATCGCACAGTGTTTGCCGGTGGCGTGGCGCTGGCGGCGCTGGCCGGGATGATCGCCGCGCCGATGTCGTCGGTGTACCCGGGCATGGGCGGCAGCGTGCTGATCATTTGTTTTGTGGTGGTGGTGATTGGCGGTATTGGCTCGATCACCGGGGCGCTCATCGCATCGCTGCTGGTGGGTTTTGTGGACACTTTTGGCAAAGTGTTTTTTGCCGAACTCAGCGGTATCGGCGTTTACCTTTTGATGGCAATCATCTTGGTTTGGCGGCCCGAAGGCTTGATGAAGCGGGGTTACTGATGACGGCCCAGCGCACTTGGCTTGTGCCGGTTTTGGTCGCTGTTGCCTTGGCATTTTTGCCTTTGGTTCTGACGCCCTACACCCACGACTTGGTTGTGAAAGTTGGCATCCTCGCTGTCTTCGCGCTCAGCTTGGAGTTGCTGGTGGGCATGACCGGTTTGGTCAGCTTGGGCCATGCGGCTTTCCTCGGTATCGGCGCTTATGTGTGCGTGCTGGTGGCAGGGCAGGGCGATGCGGCGTCGCTGCCCTTGCTGCTGTTGGCGGCTGTTGCAGCTGCCATGGTTTACGCGCTGTTTGTCGGCGCGCTGAGCCTGCGCACCAAGGGCGTCTACTTCATCATGGTGACCTTGGCGTTTGCGCAAATGGCCTACTTTGTGTTTCACGACACCAAGCTCGCCGGTGGCAGCGACGGCCTATTTTTGTACACCAAGCCGGTGCTCGAGCTGGCGGGCCGCACGCTGCTCAATTTGGATCGCAAGCTCGACATGTATTACGTGGTCTGGGCCGTGTTGGTGTTGACCTACGGCCTGCTGGCGCTGATCCACCGCTCGCGTTTTGGCCGCGCTTTGGCGGGCATCCGCGTCAACGAGCAGCGCATGCGCGCCGCCGGTTATTCCACCTACGGCTACAAGCTCGCGGCGTTTGTGATGGCGGGTGCCTTGGCCGGTTTGGCCGGTGCGCTGTTGGCCATCAAAGACGGTGCGGTCAACCCCGAGTTGCTGAGCTGGCACGAGTCGGGTGCCGTCTTGTTGATGTTGATTTTGGGCGGCATTGGCCACCTGCGCGGCGCAGTGATAGGCGCGGTGGCGTTCACTTTGCTGAAGGAGCTGTACCAGTCGGAAGCGCTATTGGGTTCGCTGGCGAGCCATTGGCAAATGACGCTGGGTTTGACCATCATTGCCTTCGTGGCGCTGCTGCCCAAAGGCTTGATTGGCGTGGGCCAGCGCTTGCGAGCGCCGCGCACGGCAGCACAGGTTTTCGCAGGAAAGGCGAAAGCCAAGCATGGCTGACGCTTTCTTGCAGGCCGTGAGTCTGACGCGCCGCTTTGGTGGCTTGACGGCTGTGAACGCGGTCACCGTGGATCTGCATGTGGGCGAAGTGCATGCGGTCATTGGCACCAACGGCGCGGGCAAATCAACGCTTATCAACATGCTGTCGGGCGAAATGCCGGCCTCTGAAGGTCGCGTGATGCTGAAGGGCAAAGACATCACCGCCTGGCCGCAGCCGCAGCGCGCGCGTGCCGGCGTGGGCCGCAGTTATCAGCGCACCACCATCTTCCCGGAGTTCAACGTGTTCGAGAACTGCCGCCTTGCCGCACAGGCCAAGCAGCCGCGCGCTTGGGCGTTTTGGGAGAGTGCGGCGCACTGCGGTGCCAGTTCGCGTTCGGCCCAACATGCGCTGGAGTTGGCGGGGCTGTTGGACGAAGCCGACCGCCCTGCCGGTGCGCTCAGCCACGGCGCGCAGCGACAGTTGGAAATTGCCATGTGCTTGGCCACGAAGCCTCAAGTGTTGTTGCTCGACGAACCCTTGGCGGGAATGGGATCAGAGGAAACGGAACGCATGCTCAGCTTGCTGGAAAGGCTGAAGCAAGCGCACGCCGTGTTGCTGGTGGAGCACGACATGGACGCCGTGTTTCGCGTGGCCGACCGCGTCACGGTGATGGTCAACGGCGAGGTGATTGCCAGCGACGCGCCGCAGCATATTCGCAGCAACCGCGCGGTGCAGTTGGCGTACTTGGGTGACGCTGAAGAAGGCCACCACTGATATGCTGCACATAGCCACACTTAACACCCACTACGGCGACAGCCAC
>JANPNT010000170.1:0-7743 GCA_031427655.1 Burkholderiales bacterium | reverse complement strand
GCCGAATTCAAGAGCAAAGCACTCAAACGCGGATGCGGCCAATACGGCGTTGAACTCGTCTACCGTGAACGCACCCACCACCGCGGCCACATCGAGCGGCTGATCGGCACGAAGATGAGCAAGCTCAAGAGCCTGCCCGGTGCCACCGGCGGCTCGCCCAAGGCCAAGCGCTCCTACGACCCCGACAAACACGCAGCGTTGACCTTCGGCGAGCTCGAAGCCTGGTTTGCGCAACAGATCGTTGGCCGTTATCACCAAGCCCCGCATCGCGGCCTGAAGGGCAACACACCTGCGGGTGCCTGGGCTTTGCATCCTGCACCTGCTTTGCCACCGACGCGATTGAAGCGGTTTCGGATCGCATTCCTACCGGCGATCAGCCTCACGCTGCGCCGCGACGGCATCGTGTTTGAGCATCTGCGCTATTGGCACCCGATATTTTCGCAATGGCTGGCGCGCCGCGAACGGGTGACCCTGCACTTCGACCCGCGCAATCTTTCCAAGCTGTACGTGCCGCATGAAGACGACTACTTGGAGGTGCCCTTCGCTGACCTGCGCTTGCCAGCAGTCAGCTTGTGGGAGGTGTAGGCGGCGACCCGTCACTTGCGACAGGTTGGGCAGAAATCCATCAACCCGGCGCTGCTGATCGACGCCATCGACAAGCAACGCGAGATCGTGCGCGCGGCGCAGGCCAAGACTCGCAAGATGCGCCGTGGTCAGCAAGCCGCTCACCGCGTTGTTGGTGTCGGTGCCGATGTGGGTGCCGTTGTCGATCCACTCAACGGCGCGATTGTCGGCGAGCCGAAATCTGATGTCGACTGGAACAAGCCGGCCGAGCCGTTCGATGGCGAGGTTTGGCACGGCCGGCGCCGTTGATCGAGAACTTCAAAGGAACGTCATGTCTGTTCACGCAAACGCGCACACACATCTCAACGCCGAGGCCCGTCTCATTGCCCAGCTTGACGATGGACGGCGCATTGCCCACCTGGCTGAGGATCGCTGGATCGACTACCCGCGCGCACGCCAGGCCTTGGTGGAGTTGGAGCGGCTAATGGCGTGCCCGGAACGAACACGCATGCCGGGGCTTTTGCTTCACGGCGAGTCCAATATCGACAAGTCCATGGTCGTTCAGAAGTTCCTGCGCGCGCACTCTGCTCACGAATTCAACCCCGACACCGGCTTGTTGCAAGTTGACGTGTTGGCCATCGAGATGCCGTCGGCACCGCAGGAGCGGCGCCTTCACGGTCAGCTGCTCATGGCCCTGAACGCGCCTTACCGCCCGGGAGATCGTCTTGCCGCTGTCGAATACACGGCCATGACGCTGCTCCGCAAAGTGGCTCCGCGCATGATCGTGGTGGACGAGGTGCACAACCTTCTGGCGGGCACGGCGCATGAGCAGCGCGCGTCTTTGAACTTGCTGAAATTCTTGTCGAACCAGCTCAAATGCGCCGTCGTCGTCCTCGGCACACGCGACGCATTGGCTGCGATGCAGACAGATGCGCAAATCGCCAGCCGATTTCCGGGCTTTGAGCTGCCGCGCTGGCAAGAGAACGAAGACTTTCGGAGTTTCTTGGCGGGGTTCGAGCGGCAGCTGCCATTGAGGCAAGCGTCACGGATTGCGGGCAGCCGCCCCATGGTCAGCGCGATCATGGGTGCCACCAGCGGCATCACAGGCTCCATCAGTGAGCTGTTGTCGCGGGCAGCGGAGGCGGCCATACGCACGAAGAAGGAGTGCATCACGCCGGAGCTGCTGCAGTCGGTGATCGGTGCGCGCACGTTCGCATAAAGGGCACTGCCTCACGCCACACCGGCTTGCCCTGGGTACCGCGGCCGGCACCTGATGAACTGCTGGGTTCGTGGCTGCTGCGCGTCGCGCAGCTCTACGGCTTGAGCCTGACGACGTTGTTGAACCGACTGGACGCGCGTCCAACGCGAAAGGGCGGCGAGTGCGCGCAGCCTTGGTTCGCCCTGCGCAGCGTTACGTTGGACTTGGACGCTCTGTGTGCTGTAACGCACTTGCCGCAAGCCGCTTTGATGGCCATGGCACCGGCCGCTTGCACCCCGCGCTGGCCGGAAGAACTGGGGGCTTGCAAGCGCTGTCTGGCCTGCGCCGCGAATGCCGGACAGCCGATCACATGGAGTCGGAGTTGGATGAGTCCGTTGGCTACCACGTGTCGCATTCATGGGACCTGGTTGACGCCCTTGGCTTCGCGCGCGCTGCGACGCATTCGCAACGCAGGAGATTTCAGCAAACTCGTACAGCATCTTGCGGCGCAGCCAGACGGTTTTAACAACGATGCTCCTTGCGCAGACGATGCAAGGTGGCTGCATGAATCCTGGAACGCTGAATTCGATTTGTTGCTGCCGTGGGGTCGAATGCGACATCACGAATTGATGCAGGTCATTGATTCGGTGGCTCGTGAGGTGATCTTCGCGTCGGTGTCGGGCGACGGTACTTGCGAGCCACGGATCGATAGGCAAGCAATGTTTACCCTGAACTTCGTGCTCCAAGTTTCAGATGACCAACAGCAGGTCATGTCGCTGCCGACCCGCCTGCGACCGCGCCATGGGGTGTTGGGCCATGTCGCGCATATCTTGCGCT
This sequence comes from Burkholderiales bacterium, assembly GCA_031427655.1. Taxonomy (GTDB): domain Bacteria; phylum Pseudomonadota; class Gammaproteobacteria; order Burkholderiales; family Burkholderiaceae_C; genus JANYJJ01. The sequence goes on along the minus strand of JANPNT010000170.1, from coordinate 5,144 downwards.
GGCCGCGTGAGGCAAGGACGTTTTGTTCATCATGGTCAGCGACGTCAGTGAAGCGCTTGGCGTCGGGCCGTGAGTGGCCTGAGGGAGCGCTGGCTTGGGTATGTCCAAAAGCTGCTGAACTCGTTCAGCTGGATGAGGCGTTGCGCCGTCAACTGAGCATCTCACCCAGCTATTTCAAGGCCAGCGCGGCGCTGTTTGCATCTGTGTTTTGAATACAGAGACCGATTTCGTCTGAATGTCCCTGCGGATCCGTGTTTTGCAGTTTATTCGTTCAGGCTAGCCGATCATTCGTTCAAATTTGCAGTTATTTCGTTCTTCGACACCTCGGACTGAAGTGCGGTGGCTGCCAGGTGTTCGGCCTGTGCGGCCAGGGCGTCGGCACGTGCCAGGTCGCCGGCGCGCACGCGGCGCTCAACATCGTCGGCGAGTTGATTCAGCCCTTGGGCCTGGGTATCGGTCTGGGCCAGCTCGGCGTTGGCCGCAGCGATCTGCCATGCCGCTTCGCGCAGCTCACCGGCCAGGCGCACACGGGCCACCTGTTCGGCCGCCAGGCCCAGGGCCGCGGGAGCGTCCGCAGCGCCTGCGCGCGCTTCTCACCCGCTGGCCGCGCTGCGGTCTGTGCCCTTGCAGCGCATGGTCGAAGAGACGTTGGTGGTGCGCGAGCCGGGCTCGGGCACACGAGCCGCGATCGAACGCCACTTGTCAGCGCAGGGCGTGACCTATCGGGCGGGCTGCGAATTTGGCACCAACGAGGCGCTGAAGCAGGCGGTGCGCGCCGGCTTGGGCCTGGGCGTGGTTTCCGCACAGACCATCAAACTCGAGCTACAAACGCGCTGCCTGGTCGTGCTACCGGTGGAGGGCTTTCCCATCGTGCGCCAGTGGTACGTCGTGCACCGAACGCACAAGCGTTTGTCTGCCGCCGCGCAAACCTTTCGAGAGATGCTGCTGCGTCTCGACCCGCACGCTCAGACGCCGCTCACTCCATCGGCGTAGTGCCGAGCAGCAGCTCAGCGCTTGCGCCGAGCCCCGTACATCACGGCCAACAGGCCGATGGCCAGCAGCGCCCATGTGCTGGGCTCCGGGACGGCCGTGACGGTGTCGCGCAGCAAGTCGGGCCCGCCGGCGATGGTGGGTTTGCCGAACTGCGTCGGCAGTAGCAGGCCCGCTGCGGGAGAAAGCTGACCCCCGCTGAAGCCGGCAAAGGTGCCGGGCGCGTTGGTGCCGGGGCCATCGCCAGCGCCGGCACCAGGGCCGGCGCCAGGGTCTGAGTTAATCGGCGCTGCGGCAGCCGGCTGGAAACTGCCCGGCAGCGCCTCGGCCAGCGGGCCGGCAGAAGGCGCATCGAAGTCAAGCGGCGCGGCTTCGGGGCCTGCCGCGGTCACGATGTCGCCCTGAGCCGGGCCGGTCGCGCGCGGTGCGGCCAGACGCGTGATCCGGCTGACGTTGCGGCACACGGTGGGCACCAAGATGCAGTGGCCCTCTTCGCAGTACACCAGGCCGCGCTCTTGCATCGTGGAAGTCCACTGGGTGCGGGTCACGGTGCGGCAAACACTGCCGGCACCGAAGTGCATCTCGCGGATCTCAGGGGCGTAGTCGCCCCTGCCTTTGACTGCATCGCGGCCGATCACGGCGATGTCGTCGTAGCTGCGCGCCTGCATGCGGGCCTTGAGTTTGGCGCGCGTGTTGGAGGGAATGTCCTGGTAGCGGTCCACCGCGGCCACCACGTCGCCCATGAACGGATTGGCACCCGGTTTGTCCCAAGCGCACTGCGGCAAAACGACACCCGTGGCGTTGGCCGAGGCTGCGAGTACAACAGTGGCGATCAGGGACATGGTGCGCGCGTGAAACCCAAAATACGTTCGGGCAAAGGCTCTAAACGTCAGACCTGAAGTGTAGGGAGCGCAACGGTCCCGATCACCTGCGTATCACCGAGTCCAGGGGGGTGTCAACGGTGCGAAAAGTCACGTGTCTGGACGTCTTGCAGGTACTCACCGGCGCGCACAGCGCCACCGCGCTTCAAGACCCGGTCGTGGCGGCCGGGGCCGTCGACACCACACGCCCGTCCTTCACTGGCAGGGTCGCGCCGGGTTTGAACGTGGTGCGCACCATGCCTTCTTTGCCGGACAGGCGGTAGGTAACGTCGTAGCCAATCACTTTTTGCGACGTTTCGTTGACGCTGCGGCAACGGCGCTCGGTGGTCACGCTGACATCGCGTTCTTGCATGTTCTTCTGCACTTGGTTGCCGGCATAACCGCCCGCCGCCGCCCCGGCCACTGTGGCCACCGTCTTGCCGGTGCCACCCCCCACCTGGCTGCCGAGCAAACCGCCGGCCAGGCCGCCGATCACGCTGCCGACCACTCGGCGCTGATCCTGCACTGGCGCTTGATGCTTGACCGCCACATCTTCACAGCGCTGCTGCGGAGTGACGACGGCTTGCGTCACTTCTTTCACCGCGACCACGTCGGCGATTCGCGGCGCGGTGATGGTCGAATAACCCGTGACGGCACCCGCACCGAGAACGACTGTGGCGATGCCACCGATGACGAGGCCTTTGGCCATGGATTTGTTCATGTGATGACTCCTGTGGGTTTTGAATGAAATCGATCGCTCACTGATCTCTGGTACGTGGTCCCTGATCGCGGTCAGTTCGTGATCAGCAAATTCACCGTGGCCACCTGGGCCGAGTCGTAGACCGAACTCGCCACCAACGTGACCGGTATCGACGCCGACAACGGGTAGGCCGCATACGTATCCACCGCAACGCTGGAACGGCTCAAAGTGGTCGCCACGATGTTGGCGCCCGCGTAATACACCTGAGCGCCCGTGCTGACGACGACACCACCCACATACAAAGTCCAAACCGCGGGCTCTCCGGCATCGAACGTCACGGACCGACCCGCCGGCACCACCACGCTCAGCGAGCCACCCGCGGCGACTGGCGTGTCACTGACGAATTGGCCGCCCACGCTGACGCCGATGTTGAAATTGCCCGCCGTGTCGGCGTAAGCCCCGCCGCCACAGGCGCTCAATGCGGCGCACGCTGCCGCCACTGCGAGCCAGCGGACTGCGCGCGAGCAGGCGATTGAAGCCAAGGACCGATCGTCGGTGGTGGCCTTTCGGGTAAGGGTCATGAGGCGCTTTCTTGAAGGGACCGAGAACCAAGCATCTGCCGCCACAGCGCCACAAACCACACCGCGAAATCCGGTGAACTTGGGGTTTGAGTTGAAGCAGCGGCTGCGTTGCCGCGTACCTACCCAACGCTTGCGCTGCGGTGTCTGATGACGGAGCGAGCGCGCCTCTTACAAAGCCTCACACCTCACACCTCACACTAGCCTGGAGCACCGTGGCCCTGATGCAGCCGGGAGCTCTGCGGCAATCGGGACGGCGCAAGACGTTTCCTACATGGCCTTGAGCCGACGGCCGATTGCCGCGCACGCGTACGTACTGTCACATTCACCGCCGCGGACCCCAAACGTTTACACACAGCTTCACATGACGTCAGCCCACACCTCCACGCGCACCCTGCACAGCGGCACGTCTTTGCAGGCGCCGCGCACGGCACTGATCGTAGCGGGGGTGGCGCTGTGTCTTGCCCTGCTGTCGGTCTACGGCTACCTGGTGCAATCACAGGTCAAGCGCGGCGAAACACTCCGCGAAGCGCAGCGCGCGGGTCGCTACATGGCAAGAGACGGCACCTTGTTACGCCCCGCGTGGGCGCCAAGCGCTCATACTGTCTCGCTGTCAGCCAGTGCCAGCCCACGCTGATCCTCGCGCCGCGAACGCCCCGGTTTTGACCCCAAGGTTGTCGCGCGGCTGATTAACAAGCCCAGAAGTTGGCCTGAGCCGGGATAAAACGCCAGCCTTGAGGATGACCGGAATGACTACACCCAAGCCCGTGGGTGCCAGCAGTGCCCGCCAAGCGCCCGATGCGGACGCTAATCCCCGCAACAAAGCCGGATCGCCGCCGGGCGAATCACCCTCCTCATCCCGTGCCGAGCCGCCAAGTGAAGCCTTCGCCGCCCTGATTCCGGAAATTAGGCTGCTGGTGGGACTAACGAGCGCGGCGGTGATCATCGCCGCGCTGTATTTCGGCCGCGAGATCCTGATACCGCTGGCCCTGGCGCTGTTGCTGGGTTTCGTGCTGTACCCGCTGGTAGCGTGGATCAAGCGGCTCGGGCTGCCGTTGCTCGCGGCGGTGACGGTGGTCGTCTCGCTGTCGCTCGGGGCGTGGTGCTGTCCGGCGTCGCGCTGGGCCACCAGGTGTCTTCGCTGAGCCAGCAGCTGCCAACCTACCAGTCCAACATCCGCAAAAAATTGCGCGATCTTCGCGCTACCGCGCTCGGGCTGGGGATGTTCGACGGCGCGGTGGAAACACTGAATGTCGTCAAGCAGGAGGTGGAGAAAGTCGCCGCCGAGGACACGCCAGAGGCCGGCGCAAAGCGGCGCGCGCAGCCGCCGGCCGTGCAGCGCGTGCGTATCGATCCGACGCCGCCGAGACCGTTCGAGAACGCATTGGCCTGGATCGAGGCGGCCATCGCGCCGCTGGCCACGGCCAGCATCGTGCTCGTGTTCCTGTTTCTCGTGCTGCTCGACCGCGACGACTTGCGCGACCGGCTGTTGCGCCTGCTCGGCGGCAACCTGCACCGGTCGACCGACGCGATGGACGAAGCCGGTCGTCGCATCAGCAAGTACCTGACGATGCAGCTGGTCGTCAACCTGACCTACGGCATCCCGATGGCCGCCGGCCTGTGGTTCATCGGCGTGCCGGGCGCGCTGCTGTGGGGCGCCGCAGCATCGATCATGCGCTTCGAGCCCTACGTGGGACCGATGATCAGCGCGGTGGCGCCGATCGCGCGGGCCGTTGCGGTCGACCCGGGCTGGAACATGGTGCTGCTGACCGTGGGCCTCATCGTGCTGCTCGAAGTCATCAGCAACAACGTCATCGAGCCCTGGTTGTACGGGGCGAGCACCGGCCTGTCGGCAATTTCGCTGATTGCAGCGACGACCTTCTGGACCGCGATCTGGGGTCCGATTGGCCTGATCTTGTCGACGCCGCTGACCGTGTGCCTGTTGGTGATCGGGCGCCACCTGCCGCGGCTCGGCTTTCTTGACGTGTTGCTGGGCAGCCAGCCGGCGCTGGATGC
>JANPNT010000169.1:0-2786 GCA_031427655.1 Burkholderiales bacterium | reverse complement strand
GACGCCGCAGCGCTCCAAGTCGAAGCCAAAGTCATCGCCTGGCGGCGTGACTTTCATGAACATCCCGAACTCGGCAACCGCGAATTCCGCACCGCCGACGTCGTCGCCAAGCACCTGCGCAGCTTGGGCTTGGACGAGGTGCGAACCGAAGTGGCGCACACCGGCGTGGTCGGCCTGCTGAAAGGCGCGCTGCCCGGCCCGGTGGTGGCGCTGCGCGCCGACATGGACGCACTGCCAGTGGCCGAGGAAGTCGATGTTTCCTTCGCATCCAAAGTGAAGGCCACGTGGAACGGCGAGTCGGTCGGCGTGATGCACGCCTGCGGTCACGACCTGCACACGTCGATCCTGATGGGCGTGGCGGAAGTGCTGGCGGGCTTGCGTTCGCAACTGCGCGGCTCGGTGAAATTCATCTTCCAACCCGCCGAGGAATTGCCACCGGAAGGCGAAGAGGGCGGCGCGAAAATGATGATTGCCGAGGGCGCTTTGCAGAACCCTTTGCCGCAGGCCATCTTCGGTTTGCACGTCACCTCGCGCTTACCGCTGGGCGTGTTGGGCTACCGCCCCGGCCCCACGATGGCCAGCGCCGACAACCTGGCCATCACGGTGCACGGCCGCCAAACCCACGGTGCCATGCCGTGGGCCGGTGTAGACCCCATCGTCACCGCCGCGCAAGTGGTGCTGGGCCTGCAAACCATCGTCAGCCGACAGGTCGACCTCACCCGCGAACCGGCGGTGGTCACCATCGGCATGATCAAAGGCGGTGTGCGCGAAAACATCATCCCGGACAGCGTGGAAATGCGCGGCACCATCCGCACCTTCGACGAAGAAATGCGCGACGACATTCACGAGCGCGTCACCACCATGGCCGAGGCCATCAGCCGCAGCGCCCGTGCCACTTGCACCGTGTGCATACGCAAAAACTACCCCGTTACGGTGAACGACCCCAAGCTGACCGCCTCCATGTTGCCCAGCTTGCAGCGCACGGCAGGAATTGACCGCGTGATGCTGGTGCCTAAAGTCACGGGCTCAGAAGACTTTTCGCTGTTCCAGCAATTGGTGCCCGGTTTGTTTTTCTTTGTGGGCGTCACCCCCGCAGGCTCCGACCCAGCCAAAGCCGCCCCCAATCATTCACCGCGCTTTTATGCGGATGAGGGCAGTTTGCTGATCGGCGTGCGCGCGCTGGCGCATGTGGCGGTGGATTTTTTGGAGGCCTGAAGCTCACGGTAAGGGGCGCGCTCCGCCGTCAGCCTTTCAAGCCCACCCGGTGCACCTGCACCATCGCCGTCATGCCCAGATACGACCCAGATTCCCCGTACCAACTGCCTGAAATGGGCGCGGCCAAGCTCGGGTCACGGGCCACGCCAACGCGGATGAGTTGGTTGCCGCCAAGGAAGTTGTTGGTGGGGTCGAAGGGCACCCAACCGGCACCTGGCAAATAGGCTTGCAGCCAGGCGTGGGTGCTGCCCGCACCCACCGTGTTGAACGCCGATTGACTTTGACTTTGGCCGTTGCTCGGGTTCGTATCGGTGCTGTCCAACGCGGGGTCGTACAAATAACCCGACACGAATCGCATGGCCACATTCAGGCGGCGGCCGGCTTCCATCATCAGCAGCGCGAAGTCGCGGCAGGTGCCGCTGCCCGACTTCAGCGTGGCCAACGGCGGCTGTGTGCCTTCTTCGTCGCGGCTCGCGTAGATGAAGTGGTCGCGGATGTATTGGTTCATTTGCACCAGCATGTCGCGCGTGCCGGTGGGGCCGTCGGTGCTGATGAATTGACGCGCCCAGGCGGTCAGCTTGCCGTGCGGGTCGTCGAAATGGGGACGCAGGTAGTGTTCCAGGTCGAAGCGCTCGTCAACGCTGTAGGCAAAGGGGTAAAACTCGGCACCCGGTGACAGCGGCAACTCCAAATTGTTGGTGTTGGCATGCTCAATGGTGAAGGAGCACACGATGCGCAACTCGGTGGCAAGTCCCAGGGGCTGCACCAACGCCACCGAGTTCGAGTGCGGGTCTTGGATCAAACGCACGATGGCGTTGGGGCTGACTTGCAGGTCGGTGGCCAAGACGCGCAGGTCGTGGCTGTCGCGCGGGCGGAACATCACCCTGTGTTCGCCGAAGGTGACCGGCGCGCCGTAGGAATAAACAGTGGTGTGGACGATCTCGTAGCGGGTCGTCGAGGAAAATTTAAATGTCATGGACCGGAGTCTGATGCAGTTGCAGCGGCGCGCTTGTCAGCCCTGGCCCATGACCGGCGTCGGCTCAAACGCCGAGAAGTTCCACGTCAAACATCAGCGTGGCATTGCCAGGGATCACGCCGCCGGCGCCGCGTGCGCCGTAGCCCAGCTCGGGCGGGATCACCAAGGTGCGTGCGCCGCCCACTTTCATGCCCTGCACGCCTTCGTCCCAACCTTTGATGACCTGGCCTGCGCCCAGGCCGAAAGCGAAGGGGTCGCCGCGGTCTTTGCTGCTGTCGAACTTGGCCCCTTTGACGCCGTCGTTGAAGAGCCAGCCGGTGTAGTGAACCTTGACGTGTTGACCCGCTACGGCTTCAGCGCCGGTGCCGATGGTGGTGTCTTCGTATTGCAAGCCTGAGGGTGTGGTGTTCATGGTGTTGGTTGAAAAAAGTGAAGGGGTGAATGATGCCATCGGCGGGCTTATCGTGTTGCTCCCTCCTCCCGAACTCGACACCTTCGGCAGGAGGGCTGGGACGGACGTGAAATCTTCGAACACATGCAGTTTTACTGACACGGTCTCACCTCTCCCCAACCTTCCCCGAAGGCTGCGAAGGAG
>JANPNT010000168.1:0-1881 GCA_031427655.1 Burkholderiales bacterium | reverse complement strand
CGCGCGTGAGCGACTCGGCCTACTTGGTTTTTGCCGCGATGCCGGTGTTGATGTTCGATGAGAAGTCCAGTTCCTTGAACACGGTGTAGACCACGCGGCTGGCATCCGGATCGAACAGAAATACGTCGTAATAACCGAACTTCTTTTGCGCGGCCTCGAAGCTTGGGTGCGCTGCTGCGTGAAACTTGGAATACGACGACGGATCGGGCGACGCCATCATCTCCTCTTTTTTGCCGAGCGGCTTCTGGTTGGCCGCAATATAGTGATACTGCAGCGCCAGGCTGACCGGGTCCATCTGATTCAGAATCGCCGGCATGTCCGGCACTTTCTGCACATTGCGCTTGGCAAACTCACCGGCGAATTCCTTGCTGTAGTAATCGGCCAGCGCGGATTTGTATTTGGGCAGATTGGCTTCGCCGCCGGTTTCATTGACCACGATTTGCGACGCGAGCCGCATGCCCTTGTAAGCTTCAATGGTGGCCGACGACCGCGCCAGTGCCTGCACGCTTGCCACCAGGCCGGTCAAATAGTCCTCGATCTGTGAGCGCTTGTTTTCGCGCACCGCGACGAGGCGGGATTGTGATTCAGCAGTCAAGCTGTCGCGTGAAGTGACGTAGGCGGTCTGGCCCACCAGACCAGCGGACAGCACCACTGAGAGCAGCGCCAGCACACTTCCGCCAGCCAGCAGTTTGTTTTGAATGTTCATGTCATACCTTTCCCTGGTTAAACCTCTACGGCGTTCAAGCCGTCAATCAAGCTGACAAAGTCAAGTTCGTGCCACAACGTGGCGCCGCTGTCTTTACGCCCGCCGGAACCCGCAACCGCAGGCTCACCTGCACCCGTGTCCACACTGCCGCCATCACTGAAGGCACGCACGATGTGGGGTCCGTAAAAGGGTGCGGCAGTATTGCCGCCCTGCGCGTGGGCCGGGTCAAAACGCATGCGCCGCGTCATGCCGTCGATCAGGATGGCGACGCGGTCGCGGCGGTGGCGCAACACCAGCAACATCGGCAGTGCACCGGCCACCGGCGCCGCACGCTCGCCTCCAAGCAGTGAATGCAGATCAAACACTGCCAGCACATTCCCGTGCAGATTTACCAGACCGGCCATCCACGCCGGGGCGGCGGGCACCCGAGTGAGCTGACCGACCTCCTCGATTTCGATGGCGTCGAGGTAGTTGACCAAAAACCGGTGCGCGCCAATCGCAAAGCCTTGCAGGTCAACCAGTATTGGCGCGGTTGCATCTGCGGCGCTGGCCGTGACCGCAACCGCGTCCGCCTCCGCCTCCGGCGCCGGCGCCGGCAGATTCAACGCGAGCGCCACCGCATCGATGATGTCCTGCGCTGGCCCGGCAGGCTCCGGCGTCATGCCCCCTGATTCAGACAAGTCAGAACGCCTTGATCTGCGCCAGGATGTCTTCCGCCACATAGGGCTTGGCGACAAAGCCGGAGCCGCCCTGCATCTGCGCCCACACGCGGTCTGCCTTTTGATTTTTGCTGGTCACGAACACCACCGGAATGTCTTTGGTGTCCGGATCTTTTTTGAGCTCGCGCGTGGCGGCAAAGCCGTCCATGCCGGCCATGTTGACATCCATGAAAATCAGGTCGGGTTTGTCGGCCTTGGCGCGTTCCAGCGCTTCCTTGCCGCTGCTCGCGGTGGACACCAGACAGTTGGCCCCGGCGACAATTTTCTCGATGTTGGTCAAATCGGCGCGTGCATCATCAACACATAACACTTTGCGTACTGCCATTGCTTCTCTCCGGTGGTTAACGAGTTAGTATTTTCTCACTTCTTCAAGCACAGCATCGGGCGGATAGGGTTTGGTGACATACCCCTTGCCGCCCTGCATCTTGGCCCAGGCCAGATCGGCCTTGTTGGATT
>JANPNT010000167.1:0-18546 GCA_031427655.1 Burkholderiales bacterium | reverse complement strand
GCGCCACGCTGCACCTGTCCGACGTGAACGGCCCGCGCGGGGGCATCGACAAATGCTGCCAGGTCGAGTTGAAAACCGAACATGCGGGCACGGTGGTCATCACCGCCAAAGCGCGCGACTGGCGCAGCGCCATCAACGACGCCATGGCCCGTGCGGCTCGGGCGGTGCTTCGCGCATGGCGACGCAGCCAGGAACAAACCCGGCCACGCACGGCGCTGCGCAGGCAGTCAGTGGCGCTGCAACTGAACACTTGAATCATTTCCTCCTTTTTTTCTGCAACCGAAAGCAACACGATGAACACCCTGGTCACGTCACCGTCACCCCTGTCAACAAACTCCACCAGCCTGACGCCGAGCACGCACCGAGTTTTAAGAAACACCTACGCCCTGCTGTCGATGACGCTGCTGTTCAGCGCAGGCGTGGCCGCGCTCAGCGTGGCGCTGAAGTTGCCCGGGCCGGGTTTGATCTTGATGTTGGTGGGCAGCTTTGGTTTGCTGTTTGCCGTCCACAAACTGCAAAACAGCGCCATGGCTTTGCCTGCGGTGTTCGCGCTCACCGGCTTTCTGGGCTACACCTTGGGGCCCGTGTTGTCTAAAACCTTGGCGTTGCCGGGCGGCGCGTCCACCATCACGATGGCACTGGCCGCCACAGGCGCGACCTTCCTGGCGCTGTAGTCTTACGTGATGACCACCAAGCGCGACTTCAGCTTCATGGGCGGCTTTTTGTTTGCCGGCATGGTGATAGCGCTGCTGGTCGGTTTGGGCGCCGTGTTTTTTCAAATGCCAGCCCTGGGCTTGGCGGTGTCGGCCATGGTGGCGCTGCTGTCGGTGGGCTTGATTCTGTTTGAGCTCAGCCGCATCGTGAATGGCGGCGAGACCAACTACGTGATGGCCACCGTGGGCCTGTACTTGTCGATGTTCAACCTGTTCAGCAGCTTGTTGGCGCTGTTTGGCATGGGCGGTTCAGACGACTGATTTTTTAGCTGTGTGCCAGTCGTTCGGCGGCCACCGGTTCGGAGCCGCCGAATTTACTTTCAAAGCAACAACTCCTGGCGTTGATTCGCCTCAAGCGCCGCACGCGCCAATTGCAATGAGAAACGGCGGCTTGAGGTACAAGCGCTGATGACCAGTTTCCTTGACCCCGCCATTTTGTTTTTCGTGTTCGGCATTGCGGCCGGGCTGTTGAAATCCAACCTAGAGATCCCGCCGCAAATATCTCGGTTCTTGTCGCTTTATTTGCTGATGGCCTTGGGCTTGAAAGGCGGTTTTGCGCTGGCCAAATCCGGTCTCACGGCGGAAGTCAGCATCAGTTTGGCCTGCGCCTTGCTGCTGGCCACCTTGATTCCACTGCTGGGCTACGCCGTGTTGCGGCGGTTCTTAAACGGCTTTGATGCTGCGGCGCTGGCCGCGACCTACGGTTCGGTGAGTGCGGTCACCTTCATCACCGCCGTGCAATACCTGGACACCCGCGGCGTCGAGTTCGGCGGCCACATGGCCGCGGCAATGGCACTGATGGAGTCGCCCGCCATTGTGTTGGCGGTGCTGCTCGCCAATGCGGCACGGCGCAAAGTGGCGGTCCCCAACACGGCTGCAAACCGAACTGAAGCGCCAGCGCAAAACACGTCCATTGGCAAGTTGCTGCACGAGGCACTGACCGACGGCGCGCAGCTGTTGCTGCTGGGTGCGATGTTGGTGGGCATGCTGACCGGCGAATCGGGCCGCGTGGCAATGCAGCCTTTTGCCGGTGATTTGTTCAAGGGCATGCTGGCGTTTTTTCTGCTCGACATGGGCTTGCTGGCCGCGCGCAACATGGGTGGGCTGAAGGGCAAATCGGCCTGGTTGCTGGCCTACGCCATTGGCGCGCCGCTGGTGCACGCAACCCTGGCGCTGGGCCTGGCTTGGGCGGTGGGCATGTCGGTGGGCAATGCCACGCTGTTGACGGTGCTGGCGGCCAGCGCGTCTTACATCGCTGTGCCCGCCGTGATCCGACACGCCATTCCTGAAGCCGAGCCTTCGCTGTATTTCGGCATGTCGCTGGGGCTGACGTTTCCGTTCAACATCTTGGTCGGCATCTCGCTGTATGCAGGCGCGGCGCGGTGGGCGTTGGGGTGATCGAGACGTCTGACGCAAAATAAATTCGATCCGCTATTTGACAGTTGTCGCAGCTCGCGCCATGAAAACCACACTCCTCCCAGTCTGAAAACATGATCAAACGACGTTCGCTTTTTCTTGGCGCGACAGGTGCCGCGGTGGGTGCATTGGGCGCGCTGGTGATTGGCTGGGGCGTGACGCCGCCGCGCCAACGGCTCACGACGAGCACGCCATTGAAGACAGGCAAAGACCAAGCCGCGCTGAACGGTTGGCTGAAAATTTCTGCTGACAACACCGTCACCGTGGTGATGTGCAAATCAGAAATGGGCCAAGGCGCGCACACCGGTTTGGCCATGGTGTTGGCCGAAGAGTTGGACGCCGACTGGGCCACGCTGGTGATCGAACAATCGCCCATCGACAAAATTTACGGCAACGTGGCTACGGTGGTCGATGGCCTGCCGTTTCACCCCGACGACCAGGGCACGTTGAGAGCGGTTGCGAGCAGGCTCACGGCCAAGACCATGCGCGAAGTCGGCATCATGATGACCGGCGGCTCGTCCAGCATCAAAGACCTGTGGTTGCCGATGCGCGAGGCGGGTGCCAGCGCCCGCAGCATGCTCATCGGTGCCGCCGCAGCGCAGTGGAAAGTGCCTGCCGCTGAGTGCAGCACCAGCGCGGGAAAGGTGATCCACACCTCGGGCAAGTCATCCACTTACGGCGAGTTGGCGGCGCTGGCAGCGCAGCAACCGATGCCGACCCAGCCGACGCTGAAAGACCCGGCCAATTTCAAGCTCATCGGCCAGCCTCTGCGGCGCATCGAGGCCGCGTCCAAACTCGACGGCACGGCCCAATTCGGCATTGATGCGCAACCACCCGGCTTGCTTTACGCCAGCGTGGTGATGTGCCCCACTTTGGGCGGCAGCGTGACCAGTTTCGACAGCACCGCCGCCGCAGCCATGCCGGGCGTGAAGAAGGTGTTTGCGGTGGGCGCGCACAACGGCAGCACAGAAGGCGTGGTGGTCATGGCCGACACGCCGTGGCACGCCATGCAAGGTGTCAAAGCCGTCACGGTGGTGTGGAACTTTGGTGTGGCCGCCACGCTGAACACCGACGACATCTACAAGCAACTCACGCAAACGCTGGACAAAGAGTCTGGCTTCGCTTTCTTCAAACAAGGTGACGTTGAAGCTGCATTGAAGCGCGCCAGCAAAACCATCACCGCCGACTACCGCGCCCCGTATTTGGCACACGCCACGATGGAGCCGATCAACGCGACCGTTCAAGTGAAAGACGGTCGCGCCACGGTGTGGGCATCGACCCAAGTGCCGGGCATTGCGCGCAGCGGTGTGGCCAAGGTGCTTGGCTTGGAGCCCGAGCAAGTCGACATCCAGGTGCCCATGCTGGGGGGCGGTTTTGGTCGCCGCTTGGAAGCCGACTTTATTGTGCAAGCGGCTGCCATCGCCAAAGAAGCCGGTGGCGCGCCCGTGCAAACCATGTGGTCGCGCGAGCAAGACATCACGCACGATTTTTACCGCCCCGCTTGCGTGTCACGCTTCACGGCGGGCTTCGACGCGGCGGGCAAATTGACGGCGTGGCAAAACACCTCGGCCGGTCAAGCCATCGTGCCTCAGGTGCTGAAACGCAGCTTCGGTTTGCCCGCAGGCGGGCCCGACAAAACCACTTCAGAAGGTGCCTACGACCAGCCTTATGAATGGCCAGCCGCACGCATCGCACACGAGGCCGTGGACTTGCCCTTGCCGGTGGGTTTTTGGCGCAGTGTGGGTCATTCGCACCAAGCATTTTTCAAAGAAAGTTTTGTCGACGAGGCTGCCGCTGCGGTGGGTCAGGACCCCGTGGCATTTCGCGCCGCGCTGCTGGCCCAACACCCGCGCCACTTGAAGGTGTTGCAACGCGCGGCCGAGTTGTCGGGTTGGGGCCAGCCGTTGGCCGCCGGGGCTGACGGTGTCAAACGCGCGCGTGGCGTGGCGCTGCACCAATCGTTCGGCAGCATCGTGGCGCAAGTTGCTGAAGTCTCCGTGCTTGTGTCAGCAAATGCGGACAAGACCATCCGCGTGCACCGCGTGGTCTGCGTCATCGACTGCGGCACGGCGGTGAACCCCAACCTGATTGCGCAGCAAATGGAAAGCGGCGTGGTGTTCGGTTTGTCGGCGGCGCTGTACGGCGAGATCACTTTCAAGGCCGGTCAAGTGCAGCAAAGCAATTACCACGACCAAGCGGTTTTGCGCTTCAACGAATGCCCGGTGATCGAGACCGACATCATCAAAAGCACAGCGCACCCCGAAGGCGTGGGCGAGCCCGGCACGCCGCCGATTGCTCCGGCCGTGGCCAATGCGCTGTTCGCCTTGACCGGTCAGCGGCTGCGCAGCTTGCCGTTGAAATTAGCCTGAATAACTTACATAAGCGTTTGAAAGCGCAACGATGCAAACTCTGAAAATCAACGGCAAGCCCTTCACCGTCAACGCCGAAGCCGACACGCCTTTGTTGTGGGTGCTGCGCGGCGAACTGCACATGAACGGCACCAAATTCGGTTGCGGCATGGCGCTGTGCGGTGCCTGCACGGTGCACATCAACGGCGAGGCGGTGCGCTCGTGCATCACACCCATTTCTTCGGTGGAGGGTGCTGACATCACCACCATCGAAGGCTTGGAGGGGGTTGAGGCCACGGCACTGAAAGCAGCGTGGATGAAGCTTGATGTGGTGCAGTGTGGCTACTGCCAAAGCGGGCAGTTGATGTCGGCTTGCGCCTTGCTGAAGAAAACGCCTGCGCCGACCGATGCCGATGTTGATGCGGCGATGTCGGGGAATATTTGTCGGTGTGGGACGTACCCGCGGATTCGGGTGGCGGTGCGGGAGGCGGCGGGGCAGTTGGGTGCTTAGGTTTGCTTTTGTTTCAGTTTCGGCGTGCGCGGTCGCGGCACGCGGAAACTCACGCAACAGCAAACTCGCTCAAAGCCTGTGCCAGCAGCTCAACGCCAAGTTCGACCAAGTCCTCAGACACCGTCACAAACGACAACCTCAAGGTGTTCAAGCGAGGCGCGGCGGCAAAAAACGCAAACCCCGGCACAAATGCCATGCCCAGCTCCACGGCCTTCGGCAACAAGGCGGTGGCGTCCACACGTTCAGGCAACTCGATCCAAAAGAACATGCCGCCGCTGGGCACTTGCCAACGGCAACCCGACGGCATGTGACGCAATAACGCGCGCTGCATCGCGTCGCGGCGGGCCTTGTACAGCGCGCGGACCTTTGGCACGTGCTCAAGCAAAAAACCGTTGCGGATCACTTCATAAACGATGCGCTGGTTGTAGCCCGGAGTGTGCAAATCACTGGCCTGCTTGGCTTGCAAGAGTTTGGGGCTAAGCGGCTTGGGAGCCACCACATAACCCAGGCGCAAACCGGGTGCCAGCACCTTGGAAAACGAACCGAGGTAGACCACACCCTCGCCCCAGCGCGCTGCCAAGGGCGGTGGTGGAGGCGCGTCAAACCACAACTCGCCGTAGGGGTTGTCTTCGACCATGGGCAAGTTGACTCGCTGCGCAGCGCTGGCAATGGCCGCTCGGCGGGCCTCGCTCATGCAGCGGCCGCTGGGGTTCTGGAAGTTGGGGGTGAGGTACAAAAACCGCGCGCCTTTCACTCCAGCCAGCCTGTCGGGCAGCGGGCCATCGCCGTCACATGCGACCGTTGAAAACTCAGGTTCGTAAGGGTTGAAAGCCTGCAGCGCACCCAGGTACGTGGGCGACTCCACCGCCACGCGGCTGCCCGCATCGATCAACACCTTGCCCACCAAGTCCAGGCCCTGCTGCGAACCGGTGGTGATGAGAACTTGGTCGGCCGTGACGCGCAGGCCATTGGCGGCCAGCTCGCCGACCACCCAATCGCACAACGGGCCGTAGCCTTCGCTGGCGGCGTATTGCAGCGCTTCTCGCGGCTGGTCGCGCAGCACCTTTTCGCTGGCCTCGCGCAGCGCTTGCACCGGGAAGGTGTCGGGCGACGGCAGGCCACCGGCCAGGGAAATGATGCCGGGCCGTTCGGTGATTTTCAAAATCTCGCGGATGACTGACGGGTTCATGCGTTCGGCGCGACGCGCTTGCTTGAAGATCATGGTGTTCGTGAAAGTCATGCAGTGCCCTGAGAGTGAACCGGCATTTTCTTGCCGATGAATACAGTGGCGATCACCGCCAAAGAAAACACCAAGGTCATCGGTTCCAAGCTTTCGCCGAGCACCGGCACCGCAAACAGCAAGGCAAAAAACGGTTGCACCAACTGCACTTGGCTGACCCGCACCGTGCCGCCCAAAGCCAAGCCGCGATACCAAGCAAAAAAGCCCAGCCACATGGAAAACAAAGTGACGTAAGTGAAGCCCAGCCAGGCCGAGGGACGCACCGCTTGAACGGGCCAATAGGCCAACGCCACCGGCACGGTGAGCGGCAAACTCATCACCAAGACCCAACAAATGACGTGCTCGGCGCTCATGTGGGCCGACAAACGTGCGCCCGCCACGTAGCCAATCGACGCGCTGGCCACCGCCAACAGCAGCAAGCCGTCGGCCGCGCTGAGCGCTCCGCCACCTTGCAGCGTGGCGAAAGCCAGCACCAAGCCGAAGCCCACTGCGGCACAAAGCCAGAACCCATTCGACGGACGTTGACGCAGCGCCGCTGCTGCGGCCACTGCGGTGGCCAAGGGCAGCATGCCGGTGATCACCGCTGCGTGCATGGCATCGACCTGACGCAATGCGAGCGCCAAGAACAAGGGGAAGCCGACCACCGTGCCCAAACTGCACACCGCGATCAACCCCCACAAGGCACGCGGCGGGCGCTTGCCTTGCGTCATGAGCAAGTAGCCCACGCTGAGCACGCCTGCCAGCGCGGCGCGCCCGGCGGTGACGAAGAGCGGCGGCAACTGCGGGTCCAGCGTGGGGCCCACCGCCAAGCGCGTCATGGGCGTGGTCATGGCGAAAATCACCACGCCCAACAAGCCCCACCACAGGCCTTGGGTTTCTTGTGCGCTCGTCGTGGTGGAGAGTGTCGTCATGCAGCTCAGTCTATCGACCGCATCAGTACATTACCAGTACAGATCGAGCTTGCCATTTTCAATCTGTACCGATGACAATGCCAGCACATGAAACCGACACCTTCATCCACCCCGTTGCCTGCTTCCGCGCTTTTGCGAGGCGCTGACATTTCCTTGACCGAGCAACTCGCCGCCCGGTTTGCCGACCCCATCCGCCAGCGATTGATGTCGGCAGGCGCGCGGCTGCCGTCGGTTCGCGAATGCGCGCGCAAGCACGGCGTGAGTGCGTCCACCGTGGTGGCGGCCTACGACCAACTGCTGGCGCAAGGCCTGGTGGAGGCGCGCAAGCAGCGCGGCTTTTACGTGCGTGAGACTCGAGTCACCAGCACTGCGCAGGCCCGCCACCGTGACGCTGCAAACGCTGCGCCAGCGGCGCTGTTGCCGCCACCTCTCAGCGCCACCGCCTTGGTGCGCGGCATGTTTCAGCCGCCGGGTTCACTGCCCATGCCGGGCTTGGGTTCGCTGCCGGTGGAATGGCTGGACTTGCCCTTGCTCAGCAGCGCCCTCAAGCGCGTCACGGCGGGTGCCTTGCTCGGCCCGCTGAGCTTGCAATACGGTGAGCCCACGGGAGACATGCGGCTGCGCCGCGCGCTGTCGGTGCACTTGATGGACTTGGGCGTGTCGGCCGAACCCGCACAGATCGTCACCACGCTGGGGGCCATTCACGCGCTCGATGTGGTGACGCGCAGCTTGCTGAGCGCAGGCGACTGTGTGCTGGTGGACGAGCCCGGTTGGCCGGTTGAGTTTGCCCGCTTGGCGGCCATGGGCCTGCGCGTATTGCCGGTGCCGCGCGGTGAAGCCGGGCCCGATTTGGTGGTGATGCAAAAGCACATTGACGCGAACCGCGCCAACCCGCCGCGCCTGTACATCACGGTGTCGGTGATGCACAACCCGACCGGTGCTTCGCTGTCGCTGGCGGCGGCGCACCGGGTGCTGGAGCTGGCCAAGCGCAACCATTTGCACATCGTTGAGGACGACACCTATGCCTACCTGGCACCTCAGCATCTGCCGCGCTTGACCGCGCTCGATGCGCTGGAGCGCACGATTTACATCTCGGGCTTTTCCAAAATCCTGGCGCCGAATTGGCGCGTCGGGTTCATCGCCGCCCCCACGCATTTGACCGAGCGTTTCGTTGACACCAAACTGCTCACCACCTTGACCACGCCCAGCATCACGGAGCAAGCTTTGGCGCACAGCCTGGAGAACGGCTTGCTGCGCCGCCACGCTGACCGCGTGACCACTCGGCTGGACGCCGCACGCGCGCGCGCTGTGAAATTGGCCGAGAGCCACGGCTGCTGCTTTGCAGCGCCCCCGCGTGGTTTGTTTGGTTGGGTCGATGTTGGCATCGACACCGAACGCCTCGCCCGCTTGATGAGCGAGAGCGGTTGGCTGCTCGCCCCGGGGACCCTGTTCTACGCCACGCCCAGGCCGAGCAGCTTGATGCGCATCAATTACGCCACCACGCAAGAGGCGCGCTTTTGGAAGGCATTGGCGACGGCCCGTGCCGACCTGCGCTAGTGCTGTGTCACTCTGATTGCGACTTTGGAAAATCGATGAAGACGCGGTTTTATGTCGCAATGAGGGTGACACACAGCACGAGTCCACACCGCGTCAAAGATCAACCAAATATCTCCGACATCTCCCAGGCGGCCGAAAACATGGCGTGCGTGGTGTAGCGCTCCACGTGCAAGCGCTTGAGGCAGTAACGCGCATCGCCCGAGGTGAGTTTGTTGGCCCCGCTTTGACAGGTGAAGGCGCACAGATGACCGGCCTTCGCAGTGGCCGCCAGCACTTGGTCGTTCACCGCATCGCGTCCACGAGGCTCACCGCCCAGCTCATGGCTGAAATTTTGATGCGGTCGCCCTGCCCGTCGCTGGACGTCTGGAAGGCATTGAACGCGACGGTGATCAAAACAAATCCCGACACCATCAAATTCACCATCACTGCCGGTATGGCGTCTTCAAACTGCGCGCCGTAAAGCAGGCGCACCGCACCCGGTGCCACCGTCACGCCACAGCCCGCCACGGCCACACCGATGAGCCAGTAAAAGCGCAGCGACGCATACAGCATGCGCACCACCGAACCCACGCCGCCCAAACCAAACGCGCGCGACATGGTGAGCAACAGCACAGACGACAGCGCGCCCGCCAGCAAGCAGGTGGCACCTTTGGTCAGCGCCCCGGCAATCGCAAAAACCCCCACCGCCTCCGCACCGGTGTTTCCAAGTCGCATCCACAACTCACCACATTTGGGAACGCGGCAATACGCGCGAATCCTCGAAAACTGGGTGGAAGAACTCGGCCTCGATCCAGCCGACTACGGCACGCATTCGATGCGGCGCACGAAGGCGACGTTGATCTACCGGCGCACGAAGAACTTGCGTGCCGTACAGCTGTTGGTCGGCCATTCGAAACTTGAATCGACGGTGCGCTACCTGGGCATCGAGTTAGACGACGCCCTGGAGATCGCCGAGCAAACCGAGATCTGATCTATGGGTGGTGCAGGCCGTCCGCTCGACAGAAGCGCGTTGAGTCGAACGGACGGCCAACCGTTTTTCGCTGCTTGGAACCGAAGCGTCAACTTCATCGCGGGCCCACCTTGTTGAACGGCGGCTTCATAGCGAGATGGCGAACTTACGCTGTCGGCTAATTGCGGTCGGCCGTGACGGACAGCTTCGGCGACGCCCAGCAGCATTGGACACGAGGCCTGCGATGGGAATGCCGGTGCTCCCAATCGTGCCAATTGCCTGAAGCTGCCAAGCACTTGACGGTCCGCCGACGGGCCAGCACACCGTGCCCATGCAGGGTGTCGTTGGTCTCGCCGCGGTGCGGCAGAGCAACTGACCGGAAACCTACGTCAGCGCGGGCACCTGTCATCACTGGGAAAATTTCGCAGACTCGTGAGCCTTTCTGCGCCGGTAGCCTGCGTTACTCATTGGCGGCACTCATGAATTGAGCTTGCGCAGCATCACAACGAACTCGCAACAAAGGCACCATGCTTTCAAACTTTCGTAAACCAGTACCACTGCACTTCTTGTTTGGGACCATGTGCTCACTGACATTGGCGGCCTGCGGGGGCGGAGATGATGCCGCTGTTGCCGCACCACCTGCTGGAGTGCCGCCAGTCGAAGTGGTGAACACCACCATCACGGGTACCGTCGTCAAAGGGCCAGTGGCAGCAGCCAGTGTGTGCGGCTACGCGGTGGCAGCTAACGCGCGCGGCGCGTCCTTGGGCAGCTGCGTAACGACGGACGCCAGCGGTCGATACACCTTGACCGTTCCTGCCTCCAGCGGCGCCGTGTGGGTAGAAGCCACGGGCGGTGCCTACACTGACGAAGTCACAAACACCGCCACCAATCTGCCGGCGGGCAGCGCCTTGCGCTCCATCGTGACCGCCTCGGGCGGAACCGTGACCAGCATGCTCACGCCGTTGACCAGCCTGGCCCTGAACGCCGCCGCTGCCACTGCGGGCGCTGGCGGTACGCTCAACAACGCTGCATTCAGCGCCGCCGAGCTGGCCTTGCGTAGCAGCTTCAACCTGCCCGCCGACCTCGACATTCGCACCACGGCGCCCCTGTTTGGTAGCGGCATCAACAGCTACGGCAACGCGCTGACCGTCATTTCGAGAATGGTCGCCAACGGGCTGACGCTGCAGGCCCTTCTGGCCACTGTCAATGCCCAGACACTGTCGGCTGCGTACGCTGCCGCAGCTGCGCCGACCTCGCCCACGGCACCCACGCCGGGTTCCACCACCTTCACGGCCACGGGCTCTCTGCTGGCGTCGCGTGATTCACACACCGCGACACTGCTGCCTAGCGGCAAAGTTTTGGTCAGCGGCGGTTTCGACTCAAGTTCCCTAGCGGTCGCCGCGGCCGAGCTCTATGACCCGGCGACGGCTGCATGGACAGCAGCAAGTGCCATGGTGACTGCCCGCAGTTCGCCGACGGCAACGCTGCTGGCAAACGGCAAAGTGCTGGTCAGCGGAGGGCAAACGAGCTTGGTGCGCCCCACCTCACTGGCCAGTGCCGAGCTGTACGACCCGGCCACCAATCGCTGGTCGGCCGCCGGTTCCTTGGCAACGGCTCGCTCGGTGCACACCGCAACACTTCTGCCTAGCGGCAAGGTGCTGGTGGCTGGTGGTCTGAATACCGCCGCTAGCGCCAACAGCATTGCCATTGCCGAGCTGTATGACCCTGCCAGCAACACTTGGACGCCAGCGGGCGCAATGGCCACTGCCCGTTACGCACACACCGCCACACTGCTGCCGACAGGCAAAGTGCTGGTAATTGCAGGACTTGCGGCCAGCGGTGAGGTAGCGACGGCCGAGTTGTACGACCCAGCAACGAACAGCTGGACCACCGTCGGGCGCCTGACCACGGCTCGGTACCTGCACACAGCCACGTTGCTTGCCAACGGCAAACTGCTTGTAGCTGGGGGCAGTAGCTTTGCGACGGGCAGTTTTGCAACCTTCAAGTCGGCGGAAATCTACGACCCGGCGGCCAATGTGGCCGCAGCAGCAGCACCCATGGCGGTTGCCCGTACAAGCCACACGATGACGCTGCTGCGCAATGACAAGGTGCTTGTCAGTGGCGGGTTTGCTTCGCTGGCCAGCGGCGAGATCTACGACGCTGGCACGGACTCCTGGACAGCGACCGGCGCCATGGGGGCAGGACGGCATGCCCATACCGCGACCTTGTTGAATAACGGTCGCGTTCTGATCGGTGGAGGCGTTGGGTCGAAGCCGGACAGCGCGGAATTGTTTTGAGGCCTGCTACTCGCGCTGCAGACTACGGTGCGCGAGTCCCGGCTCTGGCCGAGATCGATGTCGGCGGGTTACTGCTGGCGATGATCTCGCATCGGGCTGCGACTGGCGTCGAAAGTCCCTTTCAGGCGTTCCGACGCCGTACGAGGCTGCCGACGGCTGCCATGCCGCTCAGCAGCAGAGCCAGCGTCGCGGGCTCTGCTATTGCAGTCACAGCAATGTTGCCTTTATCGCTGCCGATGGCTGCGCTGTTGGTGCCGGCTCCCGAAGAAAAACTACCCCCGGGCGTCGCCCAAACTTCCACTGGATCGGAGGTCAATTGCGTGAAACTGACCGAGCCGCCAGTGCCAGTCAGCACGATGCTGGTGAAGTCTTCTTCTTGAGTGCCGTTGCCCAGGTAAGATTCCAATTGGCGGCTTCAGGGCGACGAGTTCAAAGCGGTGGATGTCGCTTCTGGGTCGATTGAGTGGGCCCGGCGGGCACACAGTGGTCACTGGCCGCGCTTTCCGGCGCTCGTTGCCCAACGCCACTACCGGCAATGTCAGCCGTACCTCGGACACCGGTCGCTGGGCTCAGCGCAGCATGGGTAGATCAAAGACCGCCGTGAAGCGGAGACCACGAATTCGGCGTCCGACGGCCAACGACTGCAACCGCTGCTCCTTGGTCGTTCGGAAGTGGCCGAAAGAAACCGCCACTCACCGCATTTCAGCATTTTTTTTATATTCTCTGCCCGAACTCGCCACACGCCCAATGGTCAGTCGCAATCCACAGATGCAATCACGAACCAACGTTTTGGCACGGCACTCGTCATAAAACGAAACGCCAACCTCTCGGGTTGGCGTTCACTGCAGCGTCAAACCGCGTATTTACTGACTATTCTGTGGTTGCGGGGGCAGGATTTGAACCTACGACCTTTGGGTTATGAGCCCAACGAGCTACCAGACTGCTCCACCCCGCGACTGAGTCTCGGACTATAGCACGACCAAGAAGCCTGCGCTCAAAATCACAGTCCGGCTGTGCTCAAGCTTTGAGCGAATCGCGCGCTGTCTTGATAACCCAGCACACGAGCCACCTGGACTTCGCTGCCCTTCGCATCAAAGAACAAGATGCCTGGCGGGCCGAACAAGCCAAAGCGCTTGAGGAGCGCGCGATCCCCCGCGTTGTTTTGGGTGACATCCACTTTGAGCAACACGGCTCCGCGCAGACGAGCCTGGATGGCCGCGTCACTGAAAGTGAAGGCCTCCATTTCTTTGCATGACACACACCAGTCGGCATAGAAGTCCAACATCACTGGGCGCCCCGCTGTGCGCAGCGCAGCATCCAGCTCGGCCACATTCCTCACCGGTGTGAACTTCAATGCAAGCTGAGCCGAGTTGCCCGTCCATTGTCCCCATGGCCGCAGCGGATCGGCTCCGCCGGTGGCCGCCGCCGCCCACTGCAAGAGGCCAAAGAATGCCAAAGCGATGGCCAGGGAGCGTCGCGCCACGCGCGCACCGTCACGAGACCTGCGCCACAGGATAAACGCCGACATCAAAGCCAAGGAGCCCCACAGCGTCATTGACAACCAAGAGGGCAACACGGGTTGCACGGTCCATACCGCGACCGCCAGCAGCAGGACGCCGAAGAAGCGCTTGACATCGTTCATCCAGGCGCCAGCTTTCGGCAGCCACGCACCGGCCGAGGCACCCAGCAAGAGCAATGGAATGCTCATGCCTCCTGCCAAAGCGAACAACGCCGATCCGCCCAGCGCCACGTCGCGCGTTTGACTCAAATACACCAAAGCGCCTGCCAGCGGTGCGGCCACACAGGGACTGACGATCAGGGCCGAGACGCCTCCCATCAGGAAAACGCCCAACAATCGGCCCGCCGGAAGGTCGTTAGAAACGGAGGTCAGGCGACCGGTCAAGCTGGCGGGCAGTTGCAATTCATAGACCCCGAACATTGACAGCGACAACGCCACCAATCCGATGGCAAACGCGCCCAGCACCCAGACGTTTTGCAAAACTGCCGCCAAACCTTCACCGGCCAGCCCCGCTGCCACGCCCAGGCCGGTGTAGATCGCGGCCATGCCGAAGGAATAACTCGCCGCGAGCAGCAGACCCCGTCCGCGCGAGACCACGGCCCCGTGGCCGACAATCAGCGCCGACAAAATGGGCAGCATGGGCAGCACGCAGGGCGTCAGCGACAGCAAGACACCCGCGACAAAGAAAACGCCCACCACTGTCCAAAAACGGCCAGACTTCAGGGCTTGGTCGATCCGCGAGCTGTCGGTCACGGACGCAGTATTGATTCCCATCGCGCCCTTGGGCGACTCAGTTGCACTGGCGGTAGCGCCTGCTGCGCCTTGGCCATTCACACTGGTCAACAAGGTTACCTCTCGGCCTGGGGCAACCTTGATGCTGCCGCTGCCGCCAAAGCCGCTCAAGCTGACCTCGGCGTTCATTTGAGCGGGCGGGTAGCACAAGCCTTTATCGGCGCAGCCTTGGTAGGTGATCGACAACTGAAATGGCATCGCAGTTTGCGTGACGGGAATCGTGATGCGAATCAGGTCGCGGTGCGTTTCAACTTCTTTTTGAAATGTCTGGTCAAATTTGACTTTTCCCGCAGGAATTTTGACGTCACCCAGAGTGGCGCCAAGCGCATCGAACTTGAATTGCTCACGATAGAGGTAGTAGCCAGGTGCCACTTGAAATTCAACTTCAACTGCGCGATCGTCCAGCACCCGCGCCGTTGACTTGAATGCAAGCTCAGGCGGTAAGAACTCGTCGGCGGCAAATGCCGCGATGCCAACGAGCAGTCCGACTGCGGCAACCAGGCTTTTCCAAGTGACTCTGAAGTACTTCATGAGGAGATGACCATGGTCGCCGACCTTGGTTCCTTTCTTACCGTGACCATGAGTTTGGATTAGCGTAGTGTTCAGCGCGCCTGCCCATGAAAAAAGGCCAGCATGTGCCGACCTTTTGTTTCGCGGGGCTCGCTGCACTCGAATTTCAGCAGCGCAGGGCGGCCGAGTTTCAGGCCGTCGTTTCCTCGACACCTTCGGTCGCCGACGCATCAGGCCGGTCGACCAGTTCCACGAATGCCATTGGCGCGTTGTCGCCCACCCGGAAACCCATCTTCAGGATGCGCGTGTAACCACCGGGACGGGCTTTGTAGCGAGGGCCGATCACGTTGAACAGCTTGGCGACCACATCGCGGTCGCGTGTGCGGTCAAACGCCAAACGGCGGTTGGCCAACGTCGGCTCTTTGGCCAAAGTGATGAGGGGCTCGACCACGCGACGCAGCTCTTTGGCTTTAGGCAGAGTGGTCTTGATGGCCTCGTGCGTGATGAGCGAGTTGCACATGTTGCGCAACATCGCCAAGCGGTGCGACGAGGTTCGATTGAGTTTGCGGAGTCCGTGGCGGTGGCGCATGGTGGTGTGTCCTGATGCTGGGTTGTTGACTGACTTATTGAACCCCAGCCGTATCAGGTACTGGAGTTTGCACGATCAGACACGCTGTGTGTCTGTCGGTACGTAGCGGCCTCAAAGGCCGCTTTCCTTAGACGGTCTTCGGGACCGTTTTCCTGCTTCGGCGGCCTTCACGCCGTCTTTGCCGCAGGAGCGCAGCGCGTTACCGCTTGTCCAAACCTTGCGGTGGCCAGTTTTCCAGGCGCGCGCCCAGAGCCAAGCCACGGGAAGCCAAAACTTCCTTAATCTCGTTGAGCGACTTGCGACCCAAATTCGGGGTCTTGAGCAACTCGGTTTCAGTGCGTTGAATCAGGTCTCCTATGTAGTAAATATTCTCGGCCTTCAAGCAATTGGCCGAACGTACCGTCAACTCCAACTCGTCCACTGGGCGCAGCAAGATAGGGTCGAACTGCGTGCTGCGTGGGCTTTCGCGTTCGATGATGCCCGCCAAGTCGCTGCCTTCCAACTGCGCAAACACCGCCAACTGTTCGACCAAAATCTTGGCCGACGCACGGATGGCTTCTTCAGGTGAGATTGCGCCGTTGGTGTTGATTTCCATCACCAACTTGTCGAGGTCGGTGCGCTGTTCAACGCGTGCGCTTTCCACCGTGTAGCTCACGCGAGCCACAGGCGAGAAGGAAGCGTCCAACACGATGCGACCGATGGACTTGGTGGGCTCGTCGCCAAAACGGCGCATGGTGCCCGGCACGTAACCACGGCCTTTTTCAACCTTGATCTGCATGTCCAACTTGCCGCCGTGCGACAAGTGCGCGATCACGTGGTCAGGGTTGATGATCTCAACGTCATGCGGCGTTTGGATGTCGCTCGCTTTGACAGGACCTTCGCCTTCTTTGCGCAAAACCAAGGTCACCTCGTCGCGGTTGTGCAAACGAAAAACCACGCCTTTGAGGTTCAACATGATGTGCACGACGTCTTCTTGAACGCCGTCAACCGTTGAGTATTCGTGAAGAACTCCGGCAATGGTGACTTCGGTTGGCGCGTAGCCAACCATCGAGGACAACAACACTCGACGCAGCGCGTTACCGAGTGTGTGGCCGTAACCACGTTCAAACGGCTCCAACGTGACTTTCGCGCGATTCAGACCAAGCGGCTCAACGTGGATGGCCTTGGGCTTGAGCAAATTTGTTTGCATGAGGTCTTTCTTTCAATACCCTCGGATCGTTACACCGATAAGGCTGAGGGACCAATAGGCAATGGCCTGAAGGCCATTGAACTTAAAAACTTAACAGGCCGACGAGCCGACGTCACCCGGAGGGCGACCCGCATGAAACCCAGTCCACGATCAGCGTGAGTACAACTCGACAATGAGCGCTTCCTTGATGTCAGCGCCAAACTCGTCGCGGTCAGGTGCTTTCTTGAAAACACCTTCCATCTTGGCAGCGTCCACCTGAACCCAAGCGGGCATGCCCTGACCTTCGGCCAACTTGATGGAGTCGGCAATGCGCAGTTGCTTCCTGGCTTTTTCGCGAACTGAAACTGCATCGCCTGCCTTGACCAGAAACGAAGCAATATTCACGACTTCGCCGTTCACCGTGATCGACTTGTGCGACACCAATTGGCGCGCTTCGGCACGGGTCGAACCGTAGCCCATGCGGTACACCACGTTGTCGAGGCGCGATTCCAAAAGCATCAGCAGGTTGGCGCCAGTGTTGCCCTTACGACGCTCCGCTTCGGCAAAGTAGCGGCGGAACTGTCGCTCCAAAATGCCGTACATGCGTTTGACTTTTTGCTTCTCGCGGAGCTGCAAACCGTAGTCGGACGTGCGCGTGCCGGAGGTGCGGCCATGTTGTCCTGGCTTGCTGTCAAATTTGACCTTGTCGCCAATGGGACGACGCGCGCTCTTCAAAAAAAGGTCAGTGCCTTCACGGCGTGAAAGTTTGCCCTTTGGGCCTAGATAACGTGCCACGTTGCTTCCTTGGTTGTTCTGACGCAGGCAACACACCGAGATGCGGGGCTTGCGCGAGTCTGGCGAGTGTTCTTTTGGGTGCTCAGACGGTGGGCTTCAGACGTGACCTGCACAGTTACGTGAAGCCACGTAAAAATGTCGGCGCTGCCCCAAGGACAGGCCGACAAGGGAAAACGAACTCAGATTCGACGGCGCTTTTGGGGACGGCATCCGTTGTGAGGCACGGGAGTCACATCAGAAATCAAGTTAATGCGAATTCCAAGCGAGGCCAAAGCGCGAACCGAAGATTCGCGACCGGGGCCCGGGCCCTTGATCCGAACGTCCAAGTTCTTAATGCCTTGTTCTTGCGCCGCGCGACCCGCCACCTCGGCAGCAACCTGGGCAGCGAAAGGCGTACTTTTACGCGAACCCTTGAAGCCTTGGCCACCGCTGGAAGCCCAAGATAGCGCTCCGCCTTGGCGGTCGGTGATGGTAATGATGGTGTTGTTGAACGACGCGTGAACGTGAGCAATGCCGTCTGCAACGTTCTTGCGGACTTTCTTGCGCACGCGTTGGGCGGCGGTATTGGGGGCTTTTGCCATGTGTACGCTCTCTTTACCTAGACTTTTAGCTTAACTCTTGCTCAAACACTGGACGCAAGCGTTGCAGACAACGCTGGTGGCTCAACCACCACGAATCAGTACTTATTTTTTCACCAATGCACCCGACTTGCGTGGCCCCTTGCGGGTTCGCGCGTTCGTCTTGGTACGTTGACCGCGAACGGGCAAACCACGGCGATGCCGGAAACCGCGGTAGCAGCCCAAATCCATCAAACGCTTGATGTTGATGGACATCTCTCGGCGCAGGTCGCCCTCGATGGTCATGCGACCGATTTCTTCCCGGATTTTTTCAAGGTCACCGTCGGTCAAGTCCTTGATCTTGCGATCCAAAGGCACACCGCTTGCCAAGCAGATCTTCTGTGCGGTGGTGCGTCCGATGCCATAAATCGAAGTCAACCCGATTTCGGCATGCTTGTGAGGCGGAATATTGATACCAGCGATACGTGCCATGGTCGTTCTCTTTTTCGTTATCTCTTGAGGTCTGCGAGTCGGTCAACCCAAACCAGCTTTAGCCCTGACGTTGCTTGTGACGCGGATCAGTGCAGATGACGCGAACCACACCCTTGCGGCGAATGATTTTGCAATTCCGGCACATCTTCTTTACAGAGGCTGCAACTTTCATACTTTTCTCC
>JANPNT010000166.1:0-2257 GCA_031427655.1 Burkholderiales bacterium | reverse complement strand
GTGGTCTCGTCGGGCAGGCGCTGTGTCCAGTCCAAGCCTGCAAAGTCGCGGTACTTGGGGGTGTCGTGCAGGGCTGCTTCCGTCGCGGGGTCACTCAGGCCGAACCACTGCTGCATGAAGTGAATGCGCAGCATGGTGTGCAAGGCAAAGGGTGGGCGTCCGCGTTTGCTTTCGGGGGCATAACCAGCAATGGGTGCGATCAACTCGGCCCACGGCACGACACGCTCCATCTCATCCAAGAACTCGCGCTTGCGGGTGCGCTTGGTGCTCAGGTGCAGGCCCAGGTCGGCTTGTTTCATGGCTGAATTCGGTGTGAATTTCATTCAGCTATCGAATGCACGGATCGGGCCGATTAATGCAGAGCTTCCTTAGGGTTGCCTACGCTTCTGACGCCCAGTGATTCGTTGATCCCGTCAAATTACATACGGCATTCGGATCCCGGCCCACTCGGGCGGGAAGTCTTTGGTGTTTCGAGTCACCAATTGCCAGCCGTTGACTCTGGCGCTTGCCCAAATCAATGCGTCGGGCAGCTTCAAGCGGTGCGTTCGGCGCAGGTTCAGGCTTTCCAGCAGAACTGCTTCGCCAAGTTCAACCCGTTTGAAGTTCGCGTCTATGGCTTGGCGCGTCGCCTCTTCCAGTCCTGGCGGGGCTTTGACTTGGGCTTCTATCCATGTAATGGGGCTGATGTAGGCCTGTTGGTACTGTGCGAGTTCGGTGGCGGCCTGCGGTATGCCGTTCAAGTAGTCGATGACGATGTTGGAGTCGAAAAGGGCGATCATGTTGATGCGGTCGCTTATTCGGGCCACTCGTCGCGCAGGGCGCGTTGCAAAACTACGCCGTCTCGCTGAGGCGGCACGCTTGTACCTTGGGCCCACAGTCCAAACCCGGTGCCTTGCGGCGCGGCGGCTCGCTCCAGCATCTGATTGACAGCGCGGCGCACGGCCTCGGCCCTGCTGACTTTTGCGGCTTTTGCCCAGGCGTCCAAACGGCTGGCTTGGGCATCTTCAAGATCAATGATGGTTCGCATGATTTGTGATGACGATGAGTGATGACGAAGTTTAACTGCTCGCGGTCAGAACTGCCTTTTCAAAACTGAATTTTTCCGCGAGCCTTCGAACTGCTTCTTCGACCGCATCAGCATCAACATCAGGAACTTGCGTCAGAAATGCTAGAACCTACAGCATTGAAACATCGTCTCTTCCCAACCGCCACGCGCCTTCTTAAAGCAAGGCCACGCCGGGCAGCCCATTCATCTTTTTATCGAAGCTGTGCAGCGCGGTGCAACGTTGCGCTTTTGCTTTGACGGCCAGCAGGCAATCCACAAAGTCGGCTGGCCCGACTTCGTAAAGCCTCGTGGCCTCGACCACGGACGCGGCTGATTCCAGTTTCACGGTAGCGTTGCCTACCAGCGCGCGCAGCACGGTCGCGATGTCAGCTCGGGGTCGGTCGTAGCTGCGTGCCAAAGCCCAAACCAGCTCGGCCAACACAATGTCTGCAATCCAAAGCGAGTCGTCTTCTTCGGCCTGCGCTTCAAACAGCGCGCGCGCTTTGGCGGCCTGCGCCTTGTCGTCATTGACGAACAGGCGCAACAGCACATTGGTGTCAACTGCTTTCACTGGACAGTCCTGTGAGCTTTTAGCGTTTGCGCCGTGCGCGTTGGCCGACCGCCGCCGCAATGCCGGCTTCCATCTCATCGAGACTGCGTGAGGCTTCCCCCGGTCGTGCGATCAACCCGAACAGCCCGGCGGCACCGCGGGTGAGCACGCGAACCTTCAGCGTGTTGTCGGGCTGCACCTCGAAGTCGATGCGCGTACCGGCGCTGATGGCCAGCAAATCGCGAATCGCTTTAGGAAGCGTGACTTGACCTTTGTCGGTGACGGTAGAAATCATGAGGCTACTCCGAACAAGAAGTCTTAGTTTACCTATTTAAAAAAGTAAGGAGAGCAATCGGCAGGTGGAATTTTGCTTGGATGACTTGGCCTCCTCATGGCTGACACCAGTTGTGCTGTCGCACCAAAAAACTATCGCTTGAGGCTTCAACGGCAAGTGCGCCACGGCTTTGGAAATGTGAAACAAAACCTAAACTAGGCGAGCACGTACTCTTGCGGCGAATGGATGCGGTTTCGCGGTGTTCGCACAAGAGGCGTCAGTTGAATCCGTGGGTCAAAAAATGCAGACGTCGCCATGGGGCGCGCTGCTGATGAAAAGGCGTCGTGATCATGGTGGAAGGCGAGTCGATGAATGACGTGAACGACTA
>JANPNT010000165.1:0-1768 GCA_031427655.1 Burkholderiales bacterium | reverse complement strand
GTGGTCGGCATGGGTGCGGATGCCACGGGATTTCAACGGGGCGATGAGGTGTTCTATGCCGGTAGCGTGCTGCGCCTCGGCGGATGTAGCGCACTGCATGCCGTCGATGCGCGTTTGGTCGGACACAAACCCAAAACACTGAGTTTCATTCAGGCGGCAGCCCTGCCGCTCACCAGCCTCGCGGCTTGGGAGGCCTTGTTTGAACGGATGCGCCTGCCACGGGGGCCTCTTCAACAACCCGCCACACTGCTGGTCATCGGCGCTGCTGGCGGCGTGGGTGCTATGGCTCTACAACTGGGCTCCAAGCTGACAGAAGTACGCGTTGTCGGCACGGCCTCGCGTCCCGAGTCGCAGCAGTATTGCCTTGAGATGGGCGCTAGCGATGTGCTTGACCATTCGCAGCCGCTGTTGCCGCAGCTCAAAGCGCTGGGCCTGCCGCTGATCGATTTTGTCTTGTGCCTGACCGACCCTGCACCATTGATGCCGCAGCTCGCCGAGCTACTTGCGCCGCAGGGCCACGTCTGTGCGTTGGTGGAGGCCTCGACCGATTTGCCGATGAATTTACTGCGCGCTAAAAGCATCACCTTCAGTTGGGAGGGCATGTTCACACGGTCGATGTTCAGAACGGCTGACATGGCGCGGCAAGGCGATATCCTTAACGAGGTTGCCGCGCTCGTGGATGCAGGCGTTTTGAAGACAACGTTGCAGGTCGATCTTGGCCGCATCAACGCCCACAATGTCATGCAAGCGCACCAGCTGATTGGCAGTGGCCGCATGATCGGTAAAGTAGCTATGAGTGGGTTTGACTGAATTTATTGATGGACAACAACATGAACAAAAACACAAGGCGCAGAGCGCTTATTTCCGGCTTGGCCAGCGTTGCCCTGTTGGGGGCCGCAACGATGGTGCCCGCGCTGGCGCAAGGTTTCCCCAACAAGCCGATTAAATTTGTCGTGCCGTTTCCACCGGGCAGCGCGACAGACACCTCGGCCCGTTACTTCGCCAAAAAACTCTCAGAGATGATTGCGCAACCCGTCGTCATCGACAACAAAGCGGGCGGCAACAGCATCATTGCGGTGCGCGCCGTGTTGTCGGCACCCGCAGATGGCTACACGGTCTTCATCGGCAGCAATTCGTCGCTGGCCGTCAACGTGGCCTTGCTCAAGTCCTTGCCTTATGACCCGATTGCCGACTTTAGCCCGCTGACGATGATGGTTCGCGCGCCTGCGGTCCTCATCGTTCCGGGCACATCCAGCCACACCACCTTGCCTGAGCTGATCACCGCAGCCAAGGCAAAACCTGGCGCACTCAACTACGCCTATGGTTCAGCGGGCTACCAATTGATGGCCGAGCTGTTCAATGAATCGGCCAACGTGAAAACACACGGTGTTCCCTTCAAGAGCGCCACTGATTCGGTGGTGGCTGTGGCATCAGAGACCGTTCAACTTGCTTTCGTTGAAATCACCAGTGCGCAAGAATTAGTGAAAAGCGGCAAGCTGCGCGCCTTGGCGGTCGCATCCGCCCAGCGCGTCTCTGCGTTGCCGTCGGTGCCCACTGCGGCGGAAGCCGGGCTGCCAGGCTTCAGCGCTTATGTGTGGGTCGCCGCCATGGTGTCGTCCAAGACACCGAAAGCCGAGACAGAAAAGCTCGCAGAGCTGATGACGAAGATCGAAAACTTGCCTGAAACCCGCGAGAGTTACGAGCGCATCGGTGGCGAGGACATGCGCGCTGGCCCCGAAGAAAAGCGAGCGATTCAAAACACTGAAAT
>JANPNT010000164.1:0-3062 GCA_031427655.1 Burkholderiales bacterium | reverse complement strand
GTGGGTGATGGTGATCGGGCCACCGGCCTTGATCTGCTTGCGAAACAGCGGCACAACCGAGCCTGACGAACCCAGCACATTCCCAAAGCGCACCATCGAAAACACCGTGCGCCCGTTCGACCGCGCAGCGGCTGCCTGCATGACCAGTTCGGCAACGCGCTTCGAAGCGCCCATCACATTGGTGGGGCGCACCGCTTTGTCGGTCGAAATGAGAATGCAAGTTTCAACACCCGTTTCAGCCGCCGCGCGCGACACGTTCAGCGTGCCAAAAACGTTGTTGCGCAAGCCCTGACGCATGTTGCCTTCGACGATGGGCACATGCTTGTAGGCGGCAGCGTGATACACCGTTTGCACCCGGTGCAGCTTCATCAACGAAAGCAGCAACTCGTCGTCCAACACCGAGCCTAAACACGCGACCACAGCGACCTTTGTCGGATTTGCGTGCTGCATTTCATGGTCGATGGTGTACAGCGCAAACTCTGAGTGGTCGAACAAGACCAAGCAGGCAGGGCGCTGCGAGATGATTTGGCGGCACAACTCGCTGCCGATAGACCCACCCGCCCCGGTCACCAACACCACCTTGCCGGTGATGTTGCGCGAGAAAAGTGCCGGGTCTGGCGGCACCGCATCGCGCCCTAACAAATCGGCCACATCGACCTCTCGAATGTCGGACACCGCAGCCTGACCGTCTTCTAAATCAGTCATGCTGGGCAAAATTTTTACAGGCAAACCGGCGCTTTCTACCCGCTGAATCAAGCGCCGCTTCTGCGCTGTGCTTGCAGAAGGAATCGCCAACACAATCATGCCAATGTCGTGCCGAAAAACGATTTCCGTCAGCGCGGCAGACGGATAAACCTTCAAGCCACCAACTGTCTTGTGCTGCAAATCTTCGCGGTCGTCCAGAAAGCAAATGGCCTTGTACTCAGGGCTGAACTGCATGGCCTGCGCCAATTGCGCACCGGCGTCTCCGGCGCCGTAGATAGCGATGCGAAGGCGAGGGTGAGCGTCGCCCTTTACGCCGCGGCGAAGTAGCGCTCGCGCAATGAATCGTGAAGTGACCACATAAGCGAATGCCACAAACCAATAAATAAGCAGTGCTGAACGCGGCAGCACATGCACATTGAACGCGAGAGCGGCCGCGAAAACCAACAGCACCACCAAGCCCAAGGCGATGCACGCTGCCGCCAGAACCCGCAGGTCAATGTAGCGAACCACGGTGCGGTACAGACCCGCCACGCCCAACACCGGTAGTGTCAACAGCGCCAGTGCAATCTGAACAACCAAAGCGGTGTCAAACGCCAACTCCATCGACCCCATTCGCAGTCCAACGGACACCAGCATCGCAATCGGCAGAAACACAGCGTCTGCGCCGATCATCACCAAGAACTTCACGCGAGCGGAGAGTGTCGACAGTCGTCTGGCGATAGAGATCAATGACATAACCGCGTATTCTCCCAGAAGGGCACACGGCAACTGGCCGTCTGGACACCGATAGTTGCAGGGCAGCTCACTGCAACTGAGCCACCCGATCTCCCGCCTTGTAGCGGAAGGCCAGCCACACCAATGGCGCATACGCAACGATCACGCCCACCACACCGTCCACCATCCGAAGTGCTACCAGCGCAGCCACGGGGAACAGCCACACCAAGTTAATCGCACCACAGGCCAAAGTTACCTTCTTGTGCGATCCGTGCACGCGAGACGCGTATTGATAGGCGTGACAACGATGAGCCTCAGAAAACCTTTCGCCGCGAATCACCCGCCGAATCAGCGTGGTGGTCGCGTCGACCATGAAGCAGCCAATCAAGATGAACCAAGCCCAAAACAAATGCGGCGTCGACTGCCCGCACCACAGAGAAAACAGCGCCACCATCAGCCCCAAAAATCCACTGCCTGCATCGCCCATAAATATCTTGGCAGGCGGCCAGTTCCAAATCAGAAATCCGCCCACGCAAGCGGCAAACACCACAGAAAGCATCCACCCCGTGCCGCTGCCTGCGAGCCACCAAAGCAGCGCCCCGCAGAGTGCTGTAGTAATGGCTTCGACGCTGGCAATTCCGTCGATGCCGTCCATGAAGTTGAAGAGGTTGATCATCCAGACGATGTAGAAAGCCATGATCAGCGGGCCGACGAAGTGCAAGTTCACAAGCACGCCGAACACTGGCACCTGGGGAATGCGATCGAGCCAGAAAACGATCCATGCCGCAGCGACGGCATGGCCCAAGAACCGCCAGCGCGCTGCAAGGCTGCTGCGGTCGTCAAGGAAGCCGAGGATAGTGACGACAGTGGCGGCACCAAGCGTGGCGGTCATCAAGCGGAGCTCGATCCAGCCGAGCGCGGCTAACGCGACTGCAAGTACCAGACTCGACGCCACCATGGCGACGCCGCCGGCGCGTGGTGTGGGGATGGTGTGCGAGCTGCGTTCGTTGGGATGGTCTACGAGTTGTGACGACAGTGCGTATCGCCGGGTCAACGCGGTCAGAAGCCAGGACGCCCCAGAACCGACCAGTGCGAAACAGAGCAGGATCGCAGCGTTCATTCGACCTATGGGCGATGAAGAAGTTGGGGTAGCTTCGAGACTAGGCGCCTCAGCACAAATCGGGCACCACCCGGCAATCCATGCTTCAGGCAGGCACGCGAGGTTTCTCCGTTTTGCAGGAACACGCTTTTCAAGGAACGGGTCGATTCGCCGCCCATGCGCATGCGCACCTGAACGCTGGGGATGTAGCGCGACTGCACGTGCGCTTTGTCCAGCAGTCGCAGCGCCATCTCGAAGTCTGCCGCCACTGGAAACGCGAGGTCGAAACCTCCGTGCATTTCATAGACAGAACGGCGCGCGTAGAAGGTGGGATGAGGGGGCATCCAGCCCCTCGCGCAGGCACCAGGCGTGTAGTCGCGTGATTTCCAGTAGCGAACCACACGGTCCAGATTGTCTTGCGCCACAAACACCAGATCGCCGTAGACCACATCGATTCGCGGATCTTGAAACGCCTGTGCGACGCGTTGCAGTGCGTCAGTGTCGGCATAGACGTCGTCCGAATTCAGGAAGCCGACCACATCGC
>JANPNT010000163.1:0-5849 GCA_031427655.1 Burkholderiales bacterium | reverse complement strand
GGCGGTCGATGCCACCGTGCCCTTGGTGCCCATGCCCGCTTCGGTGAGGCCCAAGTGCAATGCATAGTCGCAACGCTTGGCCAAAGCGCGATAAACACTGACCAAGTCTTGCACGCCTGACATCTTGCAAGACAAGATGATTTGCTCAGATCTCAGGCCCAACTGCTCAGCCCGGCGCGCCGATTCGAGTGCCGAAGCGATGATGGCGCGGTACATGATTTGCTGTGGCACATGCGGCTCGGCCAACTTGGCGTTGTCATCCATCATTTGGCTCAGAAGCTCTTGGTCCAGGCTGCCCCAATTCACGCCAATTCGAACCGCTTTGTCGTACTTGGCTGCGGCCTCGACCATCAACGAAAACTGACGGTCGTGCTTGTCACCTTTGCCCACGTTGCCGGGGTTGATGCGGTACTTCGACAAGGCTTCGGCGCAGGCCGGATGCTCGGTCAAGAGCCGGTGGCCGTTGTAATGAAAGTCGCCCACCAAAGGCACGTTGATGCCCATGCGGTCCAGTTGATCGCGGATGTGGGGCACGGCCGCCGCCGCCTCGGGCGTGTTCACCGTGATGCGCACCAGCTCTGACCCCGCCACCGCCAATTCCTTGACCTGGATGGCAGTTTCAATCGCGTTGACGGTGTCGGTGTTGGTCATCGACTGGATGCGCACAGGCGCACCGCCGCCCACCGTCACCACGTGGGACTGCCAACGCACTACCGCTTGTTTCGTGATGCGCGTACTGGGCCTCGCGGGTTCGATGAACTCGTCGTCTTTGAAATTGAAATTACCCGACATGACCGCACTCCCTTAAGTTCGCGCGCAGCAGTTTCACTTCAACTCCACGCGCGCGATATTGCCCACGGTAGAAGGCAGCAAATTGACCGCTTGACCTCGAAACATCACCTCAGTACCTGCCGCATTGCCGACCTTCAAACGCATGGGCAGTGCACCGTCCAAGCGAACCGTCTCGCCTGCCTGCAGCATGCGCGACAACAGCATTTGCGACTTCGCGTCCTGCACTTCAACCCACGATTCGGTGGTCGCCCGCAATTGCAGGGCTGCGCCTGAAGCGCCGCCCGACACGTTGGTCGACGCCGACAACCCACCGGCGGCGGAGGAGGCTGACTCAGCGAACGGCGGGGCCGAGAACACGGTTTCGACGGCACCTGGAGGTAAGTTGGGCGCAGACGCTGACGCTGACGCAGCGGCAGCTGCGGTCGCAGAAACGGCAGCTGCGGCCAGCCCTTCTGCCATGGCTGCCGGTGTGGGGGCCATTGCGGAACCAGCGCTTACAGCGGCGGCAACCACCGCAGCCGGTGCGGCGACCTTGACCGTCGGCACCGCGACAGATTTCTGGCCGAACTGAAGTCCATTCAAAAACGACGACGGCAGCAAGTAAACGATCAATGCCGACAACAACACCAAGCTGGGGCCCCAGACGGCGGGAGACGCCACTACGCGAGCCCAATCTGTCGGCTCACCACGCCCGGGTCGCTCGCGAAACGGAGCGTTGATGCCCTCGCCCATCTGGCCCAAGCGGCCCCCTGAAGCGGGCGGCAACAAGGCCAGCACCGGGGCTGCATCGATCTTCAAGCTTCTGCACACCGTTTGCGCCAGCGCACGAGTGAAAGTGGCATCTGGGAGCTCGCTGAATCGATCGGCTTCCAACAACTCGAGCTTGCGCTGCGTCACTTTGATCGACGCTGCCAAGGCGGCGATGTGCAAGCCTTTGGACTGACGCGCTTGCTTCAAGAGGCCGCCTGCCGTTCGGGGGCTGGCCGCTGACGGCTCGGGGTTCACCTCAGTCATCAAACTGGCTCCGTTCGTAGGCCCTGGCTTCAGTTGACTGCGGGAAGCGGTTGCGTAACTGCTCACCCACTTCAACCGCACCTTGCGTATTGCCTAATTTTTTTTCTATCCGCGCCGCCAGCCACAGAGTTTGCGCATTCACCACATCGGGATTCGCGTTGACGCGACGTATGTAAAAACGTGCCCTGTCCGGTTCGCCTCGCCGGTACAACACCTCGGCCAAGTTCATGGTGGTGGACGGGTTGTTGGGGTCGCGCTCGTAGGCAAGCTGCAAGACCCGCTCAGCCTGCGCCCATTGACCAGCACGCGCCAAGCAAACGCCTTGGGCCAACTGGGTGCGCAGCGAGTCGCGGTACTGCGGCACAGCCAAAGCCTGCTCGAACAAGACGTTGGCTTCGCTGTAGCGTTTTTGCTGGCACAAATACCAAGCAAAGTTTTGCATCGAGTCGGCATCGCGCGGGCTCAATTGCAAGGCGCGGCGAAAGCTCTCCTCCGCCAAATTCTCGTCCCCCAAGCTGGCGTAAATCAAACCTCTTAAATTGAAGGCCGCTGCCACGGTGGGATCGGCAGCGATTGACATCTTGACTTCGTCCAACGCCACCGTCATCTGGCCGCGCCCAAAGTAGGCTGAGGCTAAATCCAGCCTCACTCGTGCGCGTTTGCTGGCGTCGGTTTCATCCGATGCGGTGACGCGGTCTTTGCTTTCATTGGCCGCTGAAGGTAATCCAGTGACGGTCGTGGAGCCTGAGCTGACGCAGGCTGACAAGCCCATCAACAACATCGCCGACATCACCAACATCACCAACATCACAAGCACGCAGCTTGCTGTCAACCTACGGTTCCAACTCATGCCGCGCGCCCCGCCTGCACGGCGTGAATAGGTATGGGCGCGCGTGTCAAAAGGCGTTCCTTGAAGTGGGTGCGGTCTTGCACCTCACCAGCCAGTTGGCCGCAAGCTGCTGCGATGTCGTCGCCGCGTGTCTTGCGCACCATGGTCACCAAGCCAGCGTCTTGAAGGATTCGCGCGAAGGCGCTAACGCGCTCGTTTGACGACCGCGTCAGTCCTGAAGCTGGAAACGGGTTGAAAGGTATGAGGTTGAACTTACACGACACGCGGTCTTGTACGAGAGCCACCAACTGTTCGGCATGCGCGGGGGTGTCGTTCACGCCGTCCAACATGCAGTACTCGAAGGTAATGAAGTCCCGCGGGGCCTTGTCGAGGTAGCGGTTGCATGCGCCCAGCAATTCATCGAGCGGGTACTTTTTGTTCAACGGAACCAAGTCGCTGCGCAGCAGGTCATTAGGCGCGTGCAAAGACACCGCCAGCGCCACGGGGCAATCGTCGCGAAGCCGGTCCATCATTGGCACCACGCCGGAGGTGGACACCGTCACCCTGCGCCTTGACAGACCGTAGGCATGGTCATCGAGCATGACCTTCAGCGCCGGCACAAGTGCGGCGTAATTTTGCAAAGGTTCGCCCATGCCCATCATCACGACATTCGTGATGACGCGCTCGCCGGCCGGGCGTTTCAAACGATTACGAAGCGCGTGCTCAGCAAACCAGAGCTGCGCCACGATTTCGGCGGTAGTCAAATTGCGGCTGAAGCCTTGGTGCCCGGTGGAACAAAACCGGCAACCCACGGCACATCCGGCTTGCGATGAGATGCAAAGCGTGCCTCGGCCCGCTTCTGGAATGAAGACGGTTTCCACCGCATCGCCGCCACCCACGTCGAACAGCCACTTGATGGTCCCGTCGCTGGCGGTTTGTTCTGAGGCCACCTTCAGCGACACCATGTTGGCGACGCCCGCCAGCTTGTCACGCAGCGACTTGGCCAAGTCGGTCATTTGACCGAATTCGAACGCACCGCGTTGATGGATCCAGCGAAACAGCTGAGTCGCGCGAAAACGCTTTTCCCCGAGTTGCTCGCAAAACGCCGCCATGCCTCGCAGATCGAAATCAAGCAGGTTGACGGGGCTCATGGTGTGGGTGATCGTGGGTGTCTTGAGATCACACGCCGACGCGCATGAACTCGTACAAGTACCAGTTTCGATCAGCGGCCGAACACATTCATGCCGGGGAAGAAAAAGGCAATTTCAACAGAGGCAGTTTCAGCCGCGTCGGAACCGTGCACAGCGTTGGCATCAATGCTGTCGGCGAAGTCGGCACGAATGGTGCCTTTGTCGGCCTTCTTCGGGTCGGTAGCACCCATCAAGTCGCGGTTTTTCAAGATCGCACCCTCGCCTTCCAGCGCCTGGATCATCACCGGCCCGGAGATCATGAACGTCACCAGGTCGTTAAAGAAAGGACGTGCCTTGTGGACGCCGTAAAACGCCTCGGCCTCGGTGCGCGACAAATGCGCCATTCGAGCGGCGATCACCTTCAGCCCTGCACCTTCAAAGCGCGCATAAATCTGCCCGATCACGTTCTTGGCGACGGCGTCGGGTTTGATGATGGAAAGGGTGCGTTCGATGGCCATGGCGTGGATTCCTGAAGTGTATTAAGTGATTTTTGAGTGGGTTGACGAACCCTGGCGCAAGCTTGCAAAGAGGGTTTCCGCGCAGTTTTGGAGTGTATCTTGCGTGAATGAGTTCGCGGCTCGCAGGCAGCGGCTGCGAACGTCAGCGTCAGTGGACGTTCAGCGGCCTCGGCGTCCGCCCCCGCCCCCGCCCCCGCCCCCGCCAAAGCCGCCACCGCCTCCGCGATTGCCGCCGCCCTGCCCTCCACCGCCGCCACCGCCGCCACCGCCGCCTCCACCGCCACCGCCACCCCCGCGGTTGCCCTTGCGGTGAAAAGCGTCACCGCCGATGAAGCCGACCGAGGTTTGCATCGGATCGGGCTCGCGAGGCGCGCCGGGTTTGGGTCGTGCGCCGCCTCCCGCAGGCGCACTGCCACCCGCGCCGAAGCCGCCACCGCCACGGCCAAACCCGCGTCCCCCCGCTGGTGCACGCGGGTTTTGCACAAAGCGTTTGTCGAAGGTTTGTTCCAGCGGATTCGGAATGCGCGAGTGGTCGATTTCTTCTTCGAAATCCGGGTCGGAATCGGCGCGGTTGACGGGCGGGCGCTCCTGCTGGGGTGCTTGATCGCGGGCTCCATTTTGGAAACGCTCTTTCGGCGGACCGTTGCGCGGACCGCGGTCGTTGCGCTGCTCGGGGCGCGGCTCGTTGCGCGCAGGCCGTGCGTCATTTCGTGGTTCATTACGAGGTGTTTGACGTCCTGTGCCGTCTCGCTGACCGTCTCGCTGTGCCTGCTGAGGCTCCCTTAGACCGTCACTGCGCTGCCCTTGGCGTTCCGATCGCGGCTCGCCCGGAGGCGGTGCCGCCAAGCGGCGTATCGCCCGCACATCGGCTTCTTCCAAATCCACCCACACACCGCGCTTCAAGCCGCGCGGAAGCACGACGGTGCCGTAACGAATGCGGATCAAGCGGCTCACGGTCAGCTCCACCGAATCAAACAGCTTGCGCACTTCGCGGTTGCGGCCTTCCGTGATGACGACGCGGTACCAGTGGTTGCTGCCCTCGCCGCCGCCATCTTCAATCGACTTGAAACTGGCGGTTTGGCCGTCGATGTTCACGCCTTCAAGCAACTGCGATTTCGAACTTTCGTCCAAGCGGCCGAGCACGCGAACCGCGTACTCACGCTCGACGCCAAAGCGCGGGTGCATCAACTGATTCGCCAACTCGCCCGAGTTGGTCAGCAGCAGCAACCCTTCGGTGTTCAAGTCAAGCCGACCGACCGATTGCCACTTGCCCTGTTGCAGGCGCGGCAAGCGGCGGAACACGGTGGGGCGGTGCTCGGGGTCGTCGTGCGTGACAACTTCACCGGCAGGCTTGTGATACGCAATGATGCGCGGCGGCGGCGGCACGATGCGCACGCGAACCGGCTTGCCGTTGACCTTGATCTGGTCGCCGAAAGAAATGCGTTGGCCGGTGTGCGCGGGTTGGCCGTTCACGGTGACTTGGCCGTCGGCGATCCATTGCTCCATGTCGCGACGCGAACCCACTCCTGCTTGCGCCAGGACTTTGTGCAACTTGGGCGCATCGGC
>JANPNT010000162.1:0-1720 GCA_031427655.1 Burkholderiales bacterium | reverse complement strand
ATGCCGCGGCGCAGTGGCGACCGCTCGGCGTGATGCTTCAACATAGTCGTGAAATCCGAGACGCCGCGAGCAGAAAGGGCAAGGCAGGCCAAGCGGGTGCTGTCATCGTGTGTGCAGGGGAGACGCGCAAAGCCCCCCCATCGTTACACGCGCCGCCGGAATGCCTGGCGCACTGGAAAAATAGCCCATCACTTCAATGCCTCAATCCAGCCCTGGGAAGGGGGCTGAAATACTAGATGCGCCGCACATAGTACAGAGTATGCTCTCTCAGCGATGACATGGTCGGGAAACTCAACCTATTCAATCTATGAAAAAAATACTCCGCTCCACGGTGATATTGGCCGCGTCGGTCGCTTCCCTCCTTCCGATGCCATATGCCAAGGCGACGCCTGGAAAGCAAAAGAAGCAGCGTGAAAGCACCCACACGCGGCGCGAGCCCTGTGACTCTCTTACCACTGACATCATTGGGCCGTGTGGCCCCGATAAGCCGCCCGTGATACTGGTCTCGCTCAGGGCCATGATTGCAGCTTCGCTCGTACCCGACCGCATTCCCACCCTATCAGCCGAGGTCTCCGAAGACCGCTATCCTTGGAAGCGGAACATTGTCACAACCACCTTCTGGATCGGCGAGAACGCCGCCAAGAACAACCCGGTTCCCAACCAAGCCAGTTCATGGGATCAACGGTGGGCAAGAAGCTATGGCGGCACCGACACGCCCAACAGAGCCGAGCGTGTGGACTACCGGCCCGCTGCCTTTGAGCCGGGACAGAATCCGTTTTACGTCGCATTGCCTTACAATGACGTCCAGTCCGGCAGCCATAAACCCGAGGCAGAGAAATTGATTCCGTGGTTCAAAGAGGATTTCCGGGTGAAGGGAAAGACCGTCTGCAAAGGCCGCTGGCTGGCCATTCGCTTCAAGAACCGCACGACCTACGCCCAGTGGGAGGATTGCGGCCCCTTCCGCACCGACCACTCCGCCTATGTCTTTGGCGATGAGCGCCCGAAACCGAACTTGAACAAGGGCGCAGGGCTGGATGTATCCCCAGCCGTCCGGGATTATCTCGGCATGAACGACACCGACGTGACGGACTGGAAGTTTGTGGACTTCGACGAAGTGCCAACCGGACCGTGGTCGAACTACGGCGACAACAACACGTTCGTGATCAACAAACGCTTCAGCGAAGCACGGGTCGCCGCACTCGAAATGATCAATTCCGTCATGAGGTAGCGCACCTCCCCCGCGCGACATCAGACTCCCCCACCGCAATGCCCCCCGGAGATCCTTGGAGTAGTCCATTTTATCGGGATAATAAACTCCCGTATCGTGGATGCCAGGATCTGAAAACCGCCATATAAGCCATAAGTGCTGCTTCATAAATGGCTTATCACCCGCGGCAATACCGACTCACTGGGACTGAGCCTCGGTCTGGACTCAGAGCGTCGCTGGAACGGCTGGCAGGTCATCAGCAAAGGCAACTACAACGAGGTCGAAGATTTCACGACCGGCAACGCACTGCGCCTCGGCCTGCAGCTTAACCGTGACATCACCAGCCGCTTCTACGTCGGCATCGTTAATTCTTTCACCTACGACGAGATCGCTGCTCTCGACTACCGCTACCAGCTCGCCGCCGTTCTCGGCTACCGCGTCTGGACGACGCATCGCAGTGAACTCACTCTCAAAGCCGGCCCCAGCTACGTCTGGGAAAAGCAGGGCGGCGTG
>JANPNT010000161.1:0-3970 GCA_031427655.1 Burkholderiales bacterium | reverse complement strand
TGACACACCGCGACTGGTGCGGGGTGTCAATTCACGATTCAACTGCCAGCGATTTTCATCTTGCTGATAAGCACCGAGCCCGAGGTTTTTCCGCCCATGGTGTAGCGGTCGGCACCCACTGCCTGGATGCCCTTGAACATCTGCTTCAAGTTGCCCGCGATGGTGATTTCACTCACCGGGTATTTGATGCGCCCACCTTCCACCCAAAAGCCAGTGGCACCGCGCGAGTAGTCGCCGGTGACGTAGTTCACGCCTTGGCCCATCAGCTCGATCACGAACAAGCCACGGTCGAGTTTGCGCACCATCGCGTCCAAGTCGTCGCCCGGTTGAGTGAGCCTGCTGTTCAACACCAAGTTGTGTGAACCACCGGCGTGGCCCGTGCTCGGGAGCCCCAATTTGCGGCCCGAATAGGTCGACAAAAAGTAGCTCTGCACCACCCCACCCAGCAACACGGTGCGCGCGGTGGTAAGCACGCCTTCGTCGTCAAACGGCGAGCTGGCTTTGCCGCGCAGCACGTGCGGGTTCTCAAAAATATCAATGTGTTTGGGCAGCACTTGCTTGCCCAAGCTGTCGAGCAGGAAAGTCGATTTGCGGTAGAGCGCACCGCCGCTGGTGGCCTGCACATACGCGCCCAATAACCCCGACGCGATGCTCGACTCAAACAGCACCGGTACTTCGCATGTTTTCAACTTGCGCGACTTCAAACGCGACAACGCGCGCTGCGCTGCGTAGCGGCCCACAGCCTCCGCCGACGCCAACTCATCGGGCGCACGCATAGATGTGTACCAAGCATCGCGCTGCATGTCAGGCTGGCCGCCCTTGCCGGGAATCGACGCGATGGGTGCTACCGACAGCGAGTGCCGCGAACTGGCATAACCGCTCAAAAACCCACGGCTGTTGCCGGAGATGAAATGCGATTGCTGGGCCGACACGCCTGCACCTTCCGAATTGGTGATGCGTGCGTCCACGTCCAGCGCGGCTTGCTCGCAGCGCTGCGAAATCTCGGCCGCTTGCTCGGCGTTCAAGTCCCAAGGGTGAAACAAATCAAGATCAAGTTCTGCGGCTTTTCCCATCGCCAAATTCGCGGCGTCTGGCAAACCAGCGGCGGGGTCTTCGGCAGTGAAGCGCGCGATGTCGTAGGCCGCACGCACGGTCTGTTGCATCGCGGCGCGTGAGAAATCAGACGTGCTCGCGTTGCCCCGGCGCTGGCCAATGTAGACCGAGACGCCCATCGATTTGTCGCGGTTGCGCTCGACGTTTTCAATCTCGCCTTTGCGCACCGACACCGACAGGCCGACGCCTTCAGAGACCTCGGCACCGGCGTCGCTGGCACCGATGGAACTGGCGAACGCCAAGGCATCGGTGACGAGCTGGCGAAAGTGATCGGGCGAGTAAGCGAAACCGGCTTGGGCCGATGCAATGGTGGGGTTTTTTGACATGGATGGGGTGGGAGCAATCGAAGGGGTTGAGGCAACGCCGAGGGGCCCGGACGGCAACACTAGCC
The DNA here is from genome assembly GCA_031427655.1 of Burkholderiales bacterium. GTDB lineage: Bacteria > Pseudomonadota > Gammaproteobacteria > Burkholderiales > Burkholderiaceae_C > JANYJJ01. The sequence goes on along the minus strand of JANPNT010000161.1, from coordinate 2,466 downwards.
ATGGCCTGGTGCGTGTTCAAGGCGGGTGGCCGGATATCATACTAAGCGGTCGATTTTCAGCACCGTGCGCTGTGTCCACCGTACCTTCTACCCCCGCCCATGACCCCTTCCGAGAAGCTTGAAAACCCAGATCTCGACGCCGCCGCTGACGCCAAATCAGCCGCGCCGCTAGAGAACAAATACATCGGCCGCGTCAGCAAAACCCAAGCCAAAAAAGCCTCTCATGATTTGCAAGATTTAGGCGAGGCTGTGGTCGCCCTGCCGGCAGACCGCTTGAAAGATCTGGCACTCGACGAAGGCTTGATGTACGCCATCGAGCAGTTCAAAAAAACCAAGACCCACGAAGGCCGTCGCCGCCAAATGCAGTACATCGGCAAGCTCATGCGCCGCGCTGACCCCGCGCCCATGCAGGAAGCCGTGGCCGCCATGAACCTCGGCCAAGCCAAAGACGCCCTCACCCTGCACCAAGCCGAACGCTGGCGCGCCGAACTGCTGGCCGACGACAACGCCTTGACCACCTGGACGCAGGCGCACCCGCAAACCGACTTACAGCAACTGCGCAGCTTGGTCAGGTCGGCCCGCAAAGACGCCGCCGCCGTGCCGGAAAAGCGCAGCGGCAAAGCGGTGCGCGACTTATTCAAGTTCATCAGAGCGGCGTTGCAAATGCCGGCTGAGCAGGCTGACGGATGACCCCGTTCGACCCCATCCGCATCGGCTTGGTCTCCATCAGCGACCGCGCCAGCGCAGGCGTGTACCCCGACCAGGGCATTCCTGCTTTGCAAGCCTGGTTGCAACGCGCCGTGCGCAACCCAATTCAATGGGAGACACGCTTGATCCCCGACGAGGCCGCAGGCATCAGCGCAACCCTGCGCGACTTGGTAGACACCACCGCCTGCCACTTGGTGCTCACCACCGGCGGCACCGGGCCGGCCCCGCGCGACGTGACGCCCGAAGCCACCTTGGCAGTTGCCGACCGCGTCATGCCCGGCTTCGGCGAGCAAATGCGCCAGATCAGTTTGAATTTCGTCGCCACTGCCATCCTGTCGCGCCAAATGGCGGTAGTTCGCGGCACCGCCCTCATCATCAACCTGCCCGGCCAGCCCAAATCCATTGCTGAAACATTGGAAGGCTTGCCAAACGCGCAGCCACCTGTGCACGGAATATTTGCAGCGGTGCCGTATTGCATTGACTTGCTAGGCGGGCCTTACATCGAATGCGATGCAGCGGTGTGCGCGGCGTTTCGGCCCAAGAATGCGAGGCGAGTTTTCAACGCCATTCCCTGACCTAGGGATAGCGCCAAACACCCGGCGCGGCACACTGCGGCCTTCACTCACAACGGAGACAACAACATGGCCAAGCGTGCAATTTGTGTGGGCATCAACAAGTTTGCGAACTATCCGCAGTTCGCTTTGAACGGCTGCGTGAACGACGCGAACGACATGGCGGCGTTGTGCAAACAAGTGCTGGGCTACAAGGCGTCTGAGGTGACGGTACTGACCGATGCCAAGGCCACGAAGGCAGCCATCATGACGGCGCTCACCTCAGCTGTGAAGGACGCCAAGGCCGGAAAAATCAGCAGCTTGTTGTTTGCGTGGTCATCGCACGGAACGCAAATGACCGACACCAGCGGCGATGAGCCCGACGGCAAAGATGAGGCCTTTGTGCCTTACGACATTGCTGAAAAAGCCGGTGACTGGGACCCAGCGCGCATCATCACCGATGACGAGTTTCACGACCTGTTCAGCCAGTTGTCGGCCAATGTGTTGTTAGAGGTTTACCTGGACACTTGCCACAGCGGCAGCGGTTTGCGCGGCGCTGAGTTTGGTTTGCATGCGCCGCGTGCGCGCTACGTGGCACCGCCATCGCGCCAAGGTGTGGGCAGGCAGGCTTCTGTGAGCGGCTTCACACTGGCTGCGCGGGCACCGGCCAAAAAGGTCTCGGCGGCAGCCAAAAAGGCGGCGGCGGCGGCCTCGGCGACCGATGGCCTGCATCACATTTTGTGGAGCGGGTGCAAGGCCGATCAAACCAGCGCAGACGCTTACTTCGGCGGTCGCTACAACGGCGCTTTCATATACCACTACATCAAAGTGCTGCGCGCCACGAACAACCGCTTGTCCCGCGCCAAAGTCGTCACTCAAATGCGCACGGCGATGAAGGGCCAGTTCAGCCAAACGCCACAGTTGGAGACGAGCGCGACGAATCGGAATTCGGCGGTGGTGCTTTGAGGGCAACTCGCTAAAGGTCACGCAAAACACAAATACAAACCCGTTCGGGCTGAGCCTATCCGCTGACAGGCTCAAGATGATGGGGAATTGCTCGGTGGAAGGATTTCGGCAAGCTCAGCCCGAACGGATTTCTGTTTGTGTTGGCCTGAGCTCGGGTCACGTGAGCTCAGCGCCACCAAGTTCAAGGAAGCTTGTCGGCGCTGACAACAATTCCGTCATCGTCCGCATAAATCCAATCGCC
>JANPNT010000160.1:0-11982 GCA_031427655.1 Burkholderiales bacterium | reverse complement strand
GACATGAACGAAGCCATGTCGTATATTGCTTACGATTAAGTAGTCTCCCGCCGCATGGGATGAATTCATGCGGCGGCGCAGGGTTACATTATAGGTCTTCCCTCGGAGCTTCTTTCTTTTAATTTACGCGGTTCAGTGTCGCCTGATTGGTTACCCTTGTTGGCTCTTTTGGATGTGGGCACCACGCGTCTTTTAAAAAAAGAAACGCTTTAGGCTCCTGCGGTCGATGTCGCTAAGGCGTGAGGGAATCGAACAAATCCGCAATGATCGGTAGCCGCTGGCGGCTGTTGAGTCTCAACAACCTAATTGGAATTGCAGTAATGGCTAATTTGATGTTGCATGACGACGATGCTCGTCAGGCTTTGGGCCGAGGTGTGGCGAAAATGGCCAGGGCGGTGCGCGGTACTCTGGGTCCGCGCGGAATGAATGTGATCATTGACCGACCCATCGGGTCGCCCATGATTTCTCGCGATGGTGCCCGGATTGCTGCCGAAATCGAGCTTGAGAACCCGTTCGAAAATATCGGCGCGCAGGTACTGCGCGAGGTTTCGATGCAAACGGCCGAAGTCGCGGGTGACGGCACAACAACCGCCACCGTATTGGCCGACGCGCTGGTGCAGGGCGGTCTGGCGTCCCTGGCCAAAGGATCAAATCCCGTCGAGTTAGTGGAGGGGTTGGAATTGGCGGTGACTGAGGTCATCGCGGCGCTCAAGCGTAATGCTAAGCCACTTCGTGATGGTGAGCAATTGCGCGCGGTTGCGATGGTAGCGACTAGCAATGATCCCACCGGTAATCTCGTGGCTGAAGCGCTGGAGCGTGTTGGCGCGGACGGTATCGTTGACGTAGATTACGGTTCCACCGTGGAGACGCTTCTCGAGGTTGTCGACGGAATGGCGTTTGATCGCGGCTATTTGTCGCACCACATGATTACCGACGTCGAGAAAATGCAGGTGGTTCTTGAGAACCCGTATATTTTGATGACGGATCAGCGGCTGATGACAGCCGACGAGGTCGCGACGCTGGTGAAGCTGGTAGCGACATCCAAGCGGCCATTGTTGGTCATCGCTGAGGAAGTGGCGCCGCCAGCGGTCATTGGGCTGTTGGCCTGGCGCGACAATGGTGGTTCGCCTGTTGCGGCCATCCATCCGCCGGATTACGGCCATTGGCGCAAGGCTGCACTTGAAGATTTGGCCATCTTGACCGGTGGGCGTGTGATCTCTCGCGACCTGGGAGGCACCATCGCCGCCGTTCAGTTGCGCGATCTGGGCCAAGCTCGCCAGGTGCGCATTTCTCAAAATCAAACGATTGTCACGGCAGGTAACGGCGATCCAGAAATGATCGCCGCGCGTCGCCAGCAAATCCATCGTCAGTTTGATCTGGCGCCGGAAAATATCGAGCGCGACAAGATCAAAGAACGCCTGTCAAAGATGTCCGGCGGAACTGCGATTTTGCTGGCTGGTGGCGCAACTCCGGTGGAACAAAAGCGCCGACTGCTTTTGATTGAAGACGCCATCCATGCGGCGAGAGCTGCCATTGCTGAAGGTGTGGTTCCTGGTGGCGGTTTGGCATTGCTGCGTGTGGCCGATGAACTCAAAGGCCTGCTCGAAAGTACGCAAGGTTCGGTGAGGGAGGGTGTCGCGCTGCTGCAGGCCGCATTGCAGCTCCCGGCGTATCACATCGCCGCCAACCGCGGACTGGATGCCAAAGCGGTTTTGAGCAAGGTGCAGGCGTCTGAATATGGCGTCGGTTTGGATGCTCGCAGTGGCAAGTTCGTCGATTTGGAAGCCGCAGGAATTATCGATCCGGTACGTGTCACCTATAGCGCGGTTCGTAACGCCGCGTCTGTGGCGGGATTGATTTTGACCACGCAGACGCTCGTGGCTAAGAAACCAGACGTGCTCGACCCAACCGCTGGCCCAGCCACTGGCGGTGGCGCCGAATTGCTGGGACGAGCGTAAGGCGTTGGTGGTCCGCGCCCATTGACCCTGGTCGCGCTGATCGGCGCGGGCACCGGTCACCTAGCTGGGCACGTTGAGTCGGTCGACGCAGGGTCTCAACCCTCGCGGTTTGAGGCAAGGTCTGTCGGCAGATAGCCGAACGGTACACCGCTGTGCTACCGGCCGGATTTCCCATGAGGTTGTTGCTACCGTTTATTCACTGAACATCGGGCGCAGTCCCGGAGAGCAAGGCAATTGGCGTCCTGCCAGATTGCGAAGCCCTCGGGCTCTTGTGCACGCCAAGATCGACGGTTGACATTCTTTCGTCGCCTCTTCAAGGCATTCGTTGTGACCGCGCGGGTCCGTGCTGAACCGACTTGTGAGAGCGTGAGCATGTGCGTGTGAGCGGAGCTGCACTCGCCATCTGTCATCCCAGCCGTTCCAGGGCGCCAGAACGCTGGCGACGACCAAAATCGCTGGTCACACTCCAATCGCTCAAGACGCCAATATGTCGGCCATTCGCGCGGTACTCGCCGATACACGCTTTCCGACGACCTTCTCCTTCAGTCAAACATTGCTCATTCGGATGTGCTCTGTGTTCACTGATGGAACGCCTGATGCAAGTCAATGGTCCTGTGAACTCGCGGCATACAACACTAATAATTCGCTGGGAAAGTCCAGCGCCTCGATTTTCCGATAGGCTAGTCTACGTCAGCATACGGGCGTGATACGAGCTGGCTGCAAACCTTTCCGCGTCAGCGCGCCACGGGTTGAGAGTACGGTCAGCCGATGAATTCGGAGGCACACATGCTGGATGATCAAACCCAGGGAAAGTTGCCGTCGCCGCGCGACGGCGATAGCTATTTGCCAGCGCCGCAAGCAGCCCCGTCGGAGCGTCAAACCATGGAAGCCTGGGAGCGCTTTGTCGCCGGCCAAGAGGTGGTGGCTGGCTGCGTATCGAAGTATGTGTGGTCATCCTGGCAACGCAGTCGCCGGCTGGGCATTGAGCCCGCCGCGCGTTTGGCGCCGATAGCAGCGACGGGTGGTGCACTTGAACAGCTGCGTCTGCGCAACCAGGTGCTGATGGCTGCTGCCAAAGGGCTGTTTATGACCACGGCCCACCTTCTGGCGCGATCAGGCTCGGTGATGTTGTTAACCGACGCGCAGGGCGTTGTGCTGGAGATGGCGGGCGACCACGCCACCATGGCAGCAGCGCGTGACATCCGGCTCATCGAGGGCGGCAATTGGAATGAGGACGTGATCGGGACCAACGGCATTGGCACTGCGCTTGCCATGCGTACGCCTGCTCAGGTCCACACGGCCGAGCATTTCTGCGCCGGCATCAAGCTGTGGGTGTGCGCTGCAGCGCCCATATTCATGCCCGGTACCGATCAGGTATTGGGCGTGTTGGACATCTCTTGTCCTCCGGCGAGCTACCAGGTCAATAACTTGGCGTTGGCAGTTGCATCAGCACGTCAGATTGAGGCTGTATTGGCCGAACGCATCAGCCACGAGCACCGCAGGTTGTTGGAGGCGTGCCTACAGATGAGCGGGCGTTCGGATTCCCAGGCGCTGCTGGTCTTGGACCGCAACGCGTGTCTGGTTCACAGCAGCGGCATTGCGCCTGGTCTCGAATTGCGCCAGGGTGCCCGGGTCGCTGGCCTTGAGCCTGGTCACTGCATCGAAGACTGGGCCCGGCGTCTGCCCGAGACCATGCGGTCGGAGTGGCTTCATCCCGTCACGCTGAACGGCGCCTTTATTGGCGGGTTGCTGATGGTACCGAAGTCGTCTCGCGGATTGCCAAAGTCGCAACACGTGGCAGAGGCCGATACGAAGAGCACGACTCGGGAATTTGCTGCGTCTGGCCTAGCGACACCGGATCGAGGTGCGTTCACCAAGCTCGTCTGGAACAGCCGGGCGATGCACGCTGCAACAGAAAGAGCTCAGCAAGTCAGCGCGCGCCGTGTGCCGGTGTTGATTCAGGGCGAAACGGGTGTCGGCAAGGAGCTCTTTGCGCGCGCCATTCATGGTGATGATGAGCGCAACGGTCCGTTTGTCACCTTCAACTGTGGCGCCACCACCAAGGAATTGATTGGCAGTGAGCTTTTCGGTCATGTGCGCGGCGCCTTCACGGGTGCCACCAACGAGGGGCGGGCCGGGCGCTTTGAGTTGGCGCATGGCGGCACCTTGTGCCTGGACGAGATTGGCGAGCTTCCGCTGGACTTGCAGCCGGTGTTGCTGCGCGTTCTCGAAGAAGGCGTGATTTATCGCCTCGGTGATGGCAAGCCGCGACATGTCAACGTGCGATTGCTGGCCATGACCAACCGCGATTTGCTGCAAGAGATCGAGGCAGGGCGCTTCCGCCGCGATCTCTACCACCGCATCAACGTCACGCGTGTTCGCGTACCGCCACTGCGTGAGCGTGAGCAGGATATTGAGTTGCTCATGGAGCATTTCAATCTTCAGTTGTCGTTGCGCCACGGCGTGCCCGTGCGTCAATTTGGCGCGGAAGTGAGGGCTGCGATGCGCGCCTATTCGTGGCCTGGCAATGTGCGCGAACTGCGCAATTTGATCGAGAGTTTATTGTTGACGTCAGACCAAGACAGCGTGCAGCTCAGCGACTTGCCCGAAGAACTGCTGGTCTCAGTGGATTCGCCGGATGCGCCGCCGCCAGAGCCACAACCGAGGAGTCTGGAAGAGGGTGAGCGTCAGGCGATCGTGCGCGCGATCAAGGACCACCAAGGTAACTTGGCGAAGGCAGCCCGGGCACTGGGCGTATCGCGCAGCACTTTGTATCGCAAAGTAGAGCGCTACCACTTGAACGACATACGGCTAACGTAGCGATCGGCTGCCGTGGCTTATCCCATCAGAGCGGACGGACGCCTCTCAGTCAGCCCGCCTGAAACTCTTCAGCGGACGGGGCTAAAGAGTGTCGAACCAATACACGGCGGATCCTTGAGTAGGGTGACGTCTTGCGGCTCACCGGGGGGCTGTTCAAGGCCACCGCCCGCTACAACAAAGCCAGCGAGAACTCCCCGCTTGTTGAAGTCAATTTTGCGCAACACCCGCAGATGGAAGATGCGGGGTGCAAAACTCCAAACGAACCATCAGCGTGCTTCACGTACGTCACACCTCGGCTGGGCAGAAAACCGTTTGACGCTATGCTGAACATAGCGCGGGCACCCATATCTTAGGCACCGAAATTGATCTGACGATTCGGAGGCGGGCAGACGGCGAAAAATCAGATCGTCCGTGCTGTCATCTGCTGCGCGATGTACTCGGCTTGGCGTATAGCCAGTGTGACAATAGTCAACGTTGGATTCTCAGCGCCGCTGGTGGTGAACTGGCTGCCATCGCTAATGAATAGGTTGGCGATGTCGTGGGTCTGCCCGTATGCATTACAAACGCTGTCTTTGCCAGAAGCGCCCATGCGGCAGGTGCCCATGTTGTGGGTTGATGGATACGGGGGGGTGCGGAACGACTTGATCGCACCGGCCGCTTCATAAACACGTTGCCCCTGGCGGAAAGCATGCTCACGCATCGCGATGTCGTTCTCGTGATCGTCGTAATGGACGTTGGGCGCGTAGTTGCCCCATTTATCCTTTACGTTCGAGTTCAGCGTCACGCGGTTGGTTTCGCGCGGCATGTCTTCGCCCACCAGCCACATGCCGGCGAGACGGGTGTAGTTGTCCATGTACTCTGCAAAGTCACTGCCCCATGAGCCTGGGCTCAAAAACGCGGCCATGAACGGAACACCCAGCGACAGCGTTTCCATCTCATAGCCACCAGCGAAGCCACGCTTCGTGTTGTGCCCTGCCTCGTCGCGGACGATCCCGGCCATTACTGTTCCGCGATACATGTGCACTGGCTGCTTAAACATGCCATAAACGGAACCTGTCATATGACGCATGTAATTGCGACCCACTTGACCAGAGCTGTTTGCCAAGCCGTCCTTAAAGAGATTGGATGCCGACAACAGCAACAGGCGCGGTGTCTCTATCGAATTGCCTGCGACGCAAACGATACGAGCCTTCTGGCGCTGCTCTTTACCGTCCTTGTCAAAGTAGACAACACCAGTGACCTTGCCCGCTGCGTTGTGCTCGATGCGTGAGACATGCGATTCCGGACGCAGATCCATGTTGCCGGTTTTTTCAGCCTTTGGCAGCTCGGTATATAGCGTGCTCCATTTGGCGCCGCTCTTGCACCCCTGGAAGCAGAAACCCAATTGAAGACACTGGCCGCGGTCGTCGCGGGGGCGGCTGTTGATGGCCATGCGCCCGGTGTGCACTTCCTTGTAGCCCAGCTTGGTCGCGCCGGCGTGCAGCACCTTGTAGTTGTTGTTGCCAGGCAGCCCGGGGATACCGTTGGTCCGCGTTACGCCCATCTTGTCTTCAGCACGGGCGTAAAAGGGCTCCATCTCCTTCAGGGTGACGGGCCAGTCCATCAGGTTCGCGCCCTTGATCTCGCCGTAGGTGGTGCGTACCTTGAACTCATGTTCCTGGAAGCGCAGTGAGGCGCCAGCCCAGTGCGTGGTGGTCCCCCCCACCGTCTTGCAGATCCAGGCAGGCAACCCGGAGAAGTCCTTCGCGACACCCCAGGTGCCCGATGTAGTGCGTGGGTCCAACCACGCCAGTTGGCTGAATGACTTCCATTCGTCGTTGACGAAGGTTTCACTGGACTGCAACGCGCCAGCCTCCAGAACCACCACCTTGATGCCCTTTTGGCACAACTCGTTGGCCAACGTACCGCCGCCAGCGCCCGAACCGACGATGACGACTACGGAGTCGTCGCTGTTGTCAAACTTGACCATCATGTCTCCTGCAATGCTTATGATTTTTTCTGTATCAACTTGATGTGGCCACAAAACGGCCAGCAGAGGAAATCAACTCACCACGGTGGAGGACTTGCCTCCGCCGATGGTGCAGGCAGCCATTTCAGGTCCTGAAAACCACGCGTGAGATACCCCCCCTTGTCCCATGACGATCCGGGGTAACCAAAGACGGCAAAGGCCATGTCGTTGTTGTAGAGCGAAGTGATGCACTGACCACGCACGGTGTTGAAAAAAGGCGTGCCTTCGATGGCCTTGACCAGGCTGAGCTTTTTCGCTGCTGCCGCTTTGTTGAAACTGCCGCCGGCAGCCTTGTCGAGTGCAGCGATACCGTCGCGAAGCACGGGCAGGGCAGCGACGTTGCCGTCCAGGTCTTTGGCCAAGAGCGCATACACCGCATCGGGCAGTTTCTTGTGCGGGTAGAGCACGCGGCCCAAAGCCATCAGCGTCTTACCCTCAGAGGCGGTAAGTTGCTTCAATTCCAACGCCCATACCGGCGACGGCGCCAGCGTAGCCAACACGGAACCCGTGGCAATCACGCCCATCAGCACACCCGAACCCTTAAGGAACTCGCGTCGCACCAACGGGAGATCGAGCTTGGGAACGCGCCCATCTTCATCCTGGCATGAAGCGGCATTGGCTCCGGGTTGCGCCAACGGCGCGATTGGGATCACACGCATGGGGACTCCTGTCATTTTTTTGATGTACCGCAAGCCAGCAATCTGGCCAACGACCGAACTGTAAGCTAAAAGCATCCTGCCGAGCCTGTGCGGCAAGGCGCTCCCCTGCTGGGTTTAGGGGAAAGTCCGGGGGGCAGCGGATGGGGCGCGATCCTGCGTCCGCTTGCGGATACGCGCACCCGCGGCCTGGCCCCAACACCGCGCAAACGCTAGGACAGTCCGACGACGTGACCGGCCGCCTGCCGCACTTCGTCTAAACGAGTTCACAACGCGGCTCGGCAACACCTTGCGGGCCGTTCCACCGTAGCCACAGCCGCGCTGGTCAACACGTCCAAGAAGCCGCTTGATCAGCGGCGATCGCGTACTTGGCAATGGCCTGTGTGCAGGTCGCGACATCGACAAGACCTTGCGCGCGCAGGGCGGTCAGCGCGGCCAGCACGATCTGAAACCGATCAACCTCGAAGAAGCTGCGCAGTGCGGCACGGGTGTCGCTGCGACCGAAGCCGTCCGTGCCCAGCGTGGTCACCGGCGCTTGCAGATAACCAGCAATGAGCTGTGGCCAAGCCCGCACATAGTCGCTGGCCATCACCACAGGAGCGTCCGAACTCAGACAGTGCTGCACATGACTGACACGGACCGTCTCCTGCGGATGCAAGCGGTTCCAGCGTTCAACCTCACGGGCCTCGCGGGCCAGCTCGCTGAAGCTGGTCGCGCTCCACACCTCGGCGGCGACGTGCCAGTCTTGCGCCAGCAACTCGGCAGCGGCGATCACCTCGCGCAAGATGGTTCCCGAGCCCACAAGGCGCACGCGCACCGGGTCGGTCGCGGTCGCCAACGAGCTGTAGCGGTACAAGCCCTTGATCACATCGGCCTCGGTGCCCGCGGGCAACGACGGCTGAGCGTAGTTTTCATTCATCAGCGTGACGTAGTAGAAAACGTCTTCCTGCTGCTCCAGCATCTGGCGCATGCCATGGTCGAGGATGACCGCGAATTCGCCGGCAAAACAGGGGTCGTAGGCGCGGCAGTTGGGCACCGTCGAGGCTTGCACCAGGCTGCTGCCATCCTGATGCTGCAAGCCCTCACCACCGAGTGTCGTGCGCCCCGCCGTGGCGCCCAGCAAGAAGCCGCGTGAGCGCTGGTCGGCAGCGGCCCAGATCAGGTCGCCCACGCGCTGGAATCCGAACATCGAGTAGTAGATGTAGAACGGCAGCATCGCCAGGCCGTGCAGCGAGTAGCTGGTGGCGGCCGCTGTCCAGCTGCTCATGGCGCTGGCCTCGCTGATGCCTTCTTCCAGAATCTGGCCGTTGGTGGCCTCGCGGTAGCTCATCAAAGAGCCGATGTCTTCGGGCTCGTAGGCCTGACCTTCGCTGGAATAGATACCGATCTGCTTGAACAGATTGGCCATGCCGAAGGTGCGCGCCTCGTCGGCGACGATGGGCACCAGGCGCGGGCCCAGTGCGGGGTCCTTCAGCAGATTGGTCAGCATGCGCACGAAGGCCATCGTCGTGCTCATCTCCTTGCCGTCGGCCTGAACCGCGAATTCCGCGTACTTCGAAACGCTGGGAACGGCCACCGCAGCGGCCTGCGTTGTTCGTCTTGGCATGCCGCCGCCCAGCGCTGCCCGGCGCGCATGCAGGTAGCGCATTTCGGGGCTGTCAGCATCCGGCTTGACGAATTCGAGTGCAGCCGCCTGTTCGTCGGACAGTGGCAGTTTGAAACGGTCGCGGAAAGCGATCAAGTCTTCGCGTGCCAACTTCTTTTGCTGGTGGGTGGTCATTCGGCCCTGGCCTGCGGCACCCATGCCGTAGCCCTTCTTGGTCTGCGCCAGGATCACTGTCGGGCAGCCCGTGGTCTGCATCGCTTCGTGGTACGCCGCGTGGATCTTGACCAGATCGTGACCGCCCCGTTTGAGCAGGTCGATCTGCTCGTCGCTCAGGCCTTGCACCAACGCGGCGAGTTGCGGGTTCTGACCGAAGAAGTGCTCACGGTTGTAGCGGCCGTCCTTGGCCGCAAAGGTCTGGAACTGGCCGTCGACGGTTTGCGCGAAAGCTTGGGCCAGGGCGCCGGTGGTGTCGTTGGCAAACAGCCCGTCCCAGTCCGAGCCCCACACCAGCTTGATGACGCGCCAGCCGGCGCCGACAAACAGCGCTTCCAGCTCATCGATGATGCGGCTGTTGCCGCGCACCGGGCCGTCCAGGCGTTGCAGATTGCAGTTCACCACCCAGATCAGGTTGTCGAGCTTTTCGCGTGACGCCAGCGTCAGTGCCGACATGCTTTCCGGCTCGTCCATCTCGCCATCACCAAACACGCCCCAGACTTTGCGGCCGACCGTGTTCTGCAGCTGCCGGTGGCCGAGGTAGCGCATGAAGCGCGCCTGGAAGATCGAGCTGATCGGGCCCAACCCCATCGAGCCGGTCGGGAACTGCCAAAAGTCGGGCATCAGCCAGGGGTGCGGGTAGCTGCTCAAGCCTTGCGTACCAGCTGCCCGGGCGGCGAGTTCCTGCCGGTAATAGGCCAGGTCCCGCTCGCTCAGCCGGCCTTCGAGGAACGCACGCGCATAGACGCCGGGCGCCGAATGAGCCTGAAAAAAGACCAGGTCACCCCCGCTGCCCCCGGCGTCACCGGCGTGGAAGAAGTGGTTGTAGCCCACCTCGAACAGATCGGCCGCGCTAGCGTAGCTGGCGATGTGGCCGCCCAGTTCGCCGTAAGCCTGGTTGGCTCGCACCACCATCGCCAACGCGTTCCAGCGGATCAGCGAAGCCAGCCTTTCCTCGATCGCCAGATCTCCCGGGAACGGCGCCTGCCGCGACAGCGGAATCGAGTTCACATAGGGCGTGCCGCGGATCGGCTTCCAGGAGATGGCCGGGTCGCGCGCCGTGGTGGCAAGCACATCCATGATCTCGCGCACCCGTTGCGGGCCGGCGACCTGCAGCACCGATTGCAAGGCATCCTTCCATTCCGCGGTCTCTTGCGGGTCACTGTCCAGGGTCGGAATGACACCGATGGATGATGGAATTGACGTGTCGCGCATGGTCTGGTCTCCTTGGTGCAGATACTATAGACAGTCAGGACGCAAATTTGCGCTGGTTATTGCAAGCCAAAACGGTGGTTTGCAGCACAAAATTCGGCCATGACCGCAAACTCAAGCACGATGCAGTTGGACGCCGTGGACCTGCGTATCCTGCGCGAGCTGCAGAGCGACGCCAGCGTCTCGAACGTTGCCTTGGCCAAGCACGTTCACCTGTCGCCGTCAGCCTGCCTGGCGCGCGTGAAGGCGCTGGAGTCGAACGGCCTGATTCGGCAGTACGTGGCGCTGCTGGATCCGCAACGGCTGGGGCTCACGCTGAACGTGTTCATCTCGATCAGCCTGAATCAGCAAACCCGCGCCGCTTTGGACGCTTTCGAGGCCAAGGTCTCAGCGCGAGAGGAGGTGATGGAGTGCTACCTGATGTCGGGCGAGGCCGACTACCTGATCCGCGTGGCGATGACCGACATCGCTGCGCTCGAACGCTTCATCACTGAGCAGCTGTCGCCGATGAAAGAGGTCGAGAAAATTCGCTCGAGCTTTGCACTCAAGCAGGTGCGCTACAAAACCGCGTTGCCGTTGCAGCTCAGCTGACGGCGCCCACTTTGCGCTTGGCCAGCGCCCGCTTGACTCGCCAGCCCAGCAGCACGGCGATCACGACGGCGTACACCGCGACTTCGGCAAAGTTGTTCTTCGCCGCGCGCATCCAGAAAAAGTGCAGCAGACCCAGCAGCACGATCGCGTAGACCGCACGGTGCAGCATCTGCCAGCGTGCCGCACCCATCCACTTGATCGCCCGATTGAACGAGGTGGCGGCCAGCGACGTCATCAGCAGCAGGCCGGTGGTGCCGACCAAGATGAACGGCCGCTTGATGATGTCTTTGACGATGGCGTCGATGTCGAAGCCTTGGTCCAGCCAGCTGTAGCTGAGGAAGTGCGTCACCACGTAGAAGAAGGTGAACAGGCCCAGCATGCGGCGAAAGCGCGCCAGCGCTGGCAGGTGCGTCCATTCCCGCAGCGGGGAGATGACCAGCGTGATGCACAGAAAGCGCAGCGTCCAGTCGCCGGTGGCGCGGATCAGCGCCTCGGCAGGGTTGGGCCCCAGCGTGTTGGCCCAGGCGCCGTAGAACAGCCACGCGAATGGCAGCAGGCACAGCGCGAACAGCAACACCTTGGCAACCGGCCGCAGCAGCAGCGGCTTGTGCTTGATGGTCCCGGCCGAAGGGCTCGTGCGCACCGCGGCGGCAGCGCCTTCGGTGGGGGTGCGCAGGCCAGTGTTGGGGCCGAGGGTGGGCATGAGGTTCATGGTGCCTGATCTTCGGGCGGATCGGGTCAGAAGAGCTTCTTCAGATCCATGCCGGCGTACAGCTGGCCGACCTGTGGCTCGTAGCCGTTGAACATCAGCGTGGCGCGCTTTTTCTGAAACAGACCGTCCTCACCGATGCGGCGTTCGGTGGCCTGGCTCCAGCGCGGGTGGTCGACGGTGGGGTTCACGTTCGAGTAAAAGCCGTA
>JANPNT010000159.1:0-6003 GCA_031427655.1 Burkholderiales bacterium | reverse complement strand
TGGAGCAAAGCAACGAGGCCCAACGCGTCCGCCAAGCTGAATTGAACGTTCAACTGCTTGAACAGATTTCGCAAGTCAAACGCAGCCTGCTTGACCTGAACAGCCAGCTTGAAATGCTGCGTTCAGACAACGCAAAGCTGCGCGGTCAAAACGAAACCCTCGGTCGTGACGTGGCTGAGTTGCAGCGCAAACAAAAAGACGTGCTGCAAGGCGTAGACGAACGCGTGCGCAAGTTGGAACCGCAAAAAGTCACCGTGGACGGCAAAGAATTTTTGGCCGATGCAGAGGAAAAGCGGCTTTATGACGAGGCCATGGGCCCTTTGCGCAAAGGCGAATTCAGCGCTGCGGCAAACGCTTTGACAGCATTTGCGCGCCGCTACCCCGGCAGCGGCTACAACGACTCGGTTTTGTTTTGGCTGGGCAATGCGCAATACGGCAAACGCGAGTTCAAAGAAGCCATCACCTCCTTTCGCACCATGGTGACCAACTCGCCTGGCCACCCGCGCGCAGCGGAGGCGCTGTTGTCGGTGGTGAACTGCCAGATCGAGCTCAAAGACAACAAGGCTGCCAAGCGAACGGTGGACGAGTTGGTCAAGGCTTACCCAGCTTCTGAGGCGGCGCAGGCCGGCAAAGAGCGGGCGATTTTGCTGAAGTGATGATGGCGTTGTCAGTGGCATTGCGGTTTTGATTCCGGTTTTTATTCCGGTGATGGACGCCGATTTAGAGCGCCGCTTCGGCGGCTTGCGCAGGCTCTACGGCGACGCCGGATACCACCGAATTCGCACTGCGCATGTGGCGGTCATCGGCTTGGGCGGTGTCGGTTCTTGGGCCGTCGAGGCACTGGCACGCAGCGGTGTTTCCGAGCTGACCCTGATCGACCTCGACCATGTTTCCGAGTCCAACATCAACCGCCAAGTGCAGGCGCTGGGTGCCACGGTAGGGCAGTCAAAAGCGCAGGCCCTGCGAGATCGCATTGCTGACATTCACCCCGGCTGTCTGGTGAACGTGGTCGAAGAATTTGTGGATGCGAGCAACTGGCCCGAGCTGCTCAAACTGCCTGTGTCAGCGGTCATTGATGCCTGCGATCAAGTACGCGCCAAAGCAGTCGTCGCTGCATGGGCTGTTTCCATCGGCATGCCGTGTGTGAGCGTGGGCGCAGCCGGAGGCAAGCAGCGCGCGCAGTGCGTGGAAGTGGCCGACTTGGTTGACGTGACCCACGATGCGTTGCTGGCTTCGCTGCGACAGCGGCTGCGCCACCACCATGAGGGCGCGCGCAAAGGGCCGATGAGCGTGCGCTGCGTGTTTTCGAAAGAGGTCGTTGCAACGCCCACGGGTTCGGATGACTTAACCGCGCAGCCGCTTGCCACCGACGGCACGCTCAACTGCCACGGTTACGGATCAAGCGTAAGCGTCACCGCCACCTTCGGCATGGTGGCCGCCGGTGAGGTGTTGTCGTTTTTGGCGCACGGCTCTAAGGAACAGATCCAGCAAGCCAATCCAATCGTTTCAAAAACGCAGATATAATTATGGGCTTGGCATGGGTTGTTAGCTCAGTTGGTAGAGCAGCGGACTTTTAATCCGTAGGTCGTGGGTTCGAGCCCCGCACAACCCACCAAAAATTGACATTTGAAAGTTGCGAGGCCTAGCGAAAATCCGCCGGGCCTTTTTCATTTTTGTCGGTTCGCCGCTGCAGCCCAGCTTTGCGACCCCAGCGCTCGAGAGGCCCATGAGCCCACAGCCAGACTTCTCAAGCGCTCACGCGGTTTTGCAAGCCGCAGTGGATTCGCAATTGCTGCCGGGTGCGTCGGCCCTCGTGTGGCGTGACGGCGAAGTCATCGCCGACTTTTGCACCGGCCATGCCGACATTGAGCGCGACGAGTTGCTGCGCCCCGATCACATCCACCGCGCTTTTTCCAATACGAAGCTGTTGACTTCGGTGTTGGTGCTGCACCTTGTCGATCAAGGCTGCTTTGCTTTGGACGATCCCATCAAGACGTGGATTCCGGCCATGGGCCGATTGCGTGTGTTGCGCCCTGGTGCCACGCAGTTGACCGACACCGACGCCTTGCAAAGCGACATCACCGTGCGCCAGTTGCTGAGCCATCAGGCCGGTTTCAGCCACGGCGTGTTCGACCCCGGCACAGTCATGTTCAACGGCTACGAGGCTGCGGGCGTGCGGCGTTCAGACGCGGCTCTGGACGAATTGATGGCACGCCTGGCCACATTGCCGCTAAGGTATCAGCCCGGCACCGCCTGGGAGTACTCCATGGCACCTGATGTGCTGGCACGCTTGGTTGAAATCGTCACCGGCATGAGGTTTGCCGAGGCCCTGCAAACTTACCTGCTGGCACCGCTGGGCATGGTCGACACCGCCTTCGTGCTTCGCGCCGATCAAGCGCCGCGCTTGTGCACGATTTACGGCGGTGACCGACTCGACCCCGCGCGCCCCGGCTTGACGCGCTTGAACGAAACGCCGTGGCCCCAGGCGAACTTGCGGGCGGTGCCGCGCGAGGGCGGAGCCAGCGGCCTGTGCACCACACAGAGCGACATGTTGGCTTTGCTCAAAGGTCTGCTGCCCGGTGCCACGGCTTGTTTGTCGCCGCGCAGCTTAGATGAGTTGCTGCGCGATCAGTTGCCACCCGAACGATGCGTTCAATTTCCGGCGAGCGGCCCCATGCCCAATTTCGGTTTTGGCCTGGGCGGGGCCATCACACGCAGCGCATCAACCTGGCAAAGTAATTTGTCTGTCGGTGAACTTCAATGGGGCGGTTTGGGCGGCACACATTGGTGGGTTTCGCCTGCCAGCCGAAGCGTCGGCGTGCTCATGACACAGCGTTTTTTCGGCTTTTGGAACCCATTTTGGTTTGACTACAAGCATCAGGTTTACCGAGCGCTCAGCCTTTGAGGCAAAGCAGGTTCAACCGCGCTTTTACCCTATCCGCCCGAGCAGCAAATACTCCATTAGAGCCTTCTGCACATGCAGTCGGTTCTCAGCCTCTTCCCACACCACAGACTGTGGCCCGTCGATCACTTCTGCAGCCACTTCTTCACCGCGATGCGCGGGCAAGCAGTGCATGAACAGCGCATCGGGTTGCGCCGCCGCCATCATTTCTGAATCGACGCACCAATCGGCGAAAGCCTTCATGCGTTTTTCGTTTTCGGCCTCGTAACCCATGCTGGTCCACACGTCGGTGGTCACCAGGTGCGCACCACGGCAAGCGTCCAGCGGGTGCTTGAAAACCTTCACGCAATTTGTGTTGCTCACACCGGCCACCACGGCGTCGATCTCATAGCCACTTGGTGTGCTGACGTGCAACGTGAAGCCCAAGATATCTGCCGCTTGCAGCCACGTGTTGGCCATGTTGTTGCCGTCACCCACCCAAGCCACCGCCTTGCCTGCAATGGGGCCGCGCTGCTCAATGAAAGTGAACACGTCGGCCAAAATTTGGCAGGGGTGGTTCTCGTTCGTCAGGCCGTTGATCACCGGAACGCGCGAGTGCGCTGCAAAGGCGTCGAGCTTGGTTTGCTCGTAGGTGCGGATCATCACCAAATCCACCATGCGGCTGATGACGCGGGCGCTGTCTTCGATGGGTTCGGCGCGGCCCAATTGGCTGTCACCGGTGGTCAGGTTCACCACCGAGCCGCCCATTTGGTACATCCCGGCCTCGAAGCTCACGCGGGTGCGGGTGCTGGCCTTCTCGAAAATCATCGCCAAAGTGCGGTCGACCAGCGGCGTGTACTTCTCGTAGTTCTTGAAGCGCTGCTTGATGTTGCGCGCCCGCTCAAAGAGGTAGGCGTACTCCTCGGCCCGAAAGTCTTTGAACTGCGTGTAGTGCTTCATCAATTTGTAGCCGGGTTTCATGGCTTTGCGTCTATGACTTCAGCGCGGGTGGCGTAGCCAAAAAATCTTTGATAAGCGGGCACAAGATGGCCACGATTTGCTCGGCCTCGGCCACCGTCAATATCAAAGGCGGCACCAAGCGCACCACCCGGTCTGCGGTCACGCTGATGAGCAAACCAGCTTCGGCAGCGCGGCCCAGCAACTCGCCGCAGGGCCGATTCAACTCTATGCCCAGCATCAAACCCAGGCCGCGAATCTCAACAATGCCCGCCACGCCTGCCAGCTCGCGGTTCAGTGCCGCCAGCAATGCGGCTCCGGTGCGCGCGGCGTTCTCCATCACGCCGTCCTCTTCCATGATTCGCAGTGTCTCTATCCCCGCACGCATGGCCAGTTGATTACCGCCAAACGTGGTGCCGTGGTTGCCTGGCTTCAACACTTGCGCCGCTTTCGGCCCGCACACCACTGCGCCCACCGGCACGCCCGAGCCCAATCCCTTGGCCAGCGGCATCACATCAGGCTGAATGCCCGCCCATTGGTGCGCAAACCACTTGCCGGTGCGGCCTATGCCGCACTGCACCTCGTCCAGCATCAAGAGCCAGCCGTGCTCGTCGCAAATGCGGCGCACGGCTTGCAAATACTCGGCCTTGGCCGGGTTCACGCCGCCTTCGCCTTGAATCACTTCCAAGAAAACCGCCACCACATTGGGATGCGTGAGTGCCACTTCTTCAATGGCCGCCACGTCATTCAACGGCACGCGCACAAAGCCGCCCACCAACGGGCCAAAGCCTTCATGTATTTTGGGGTTGCCAGTGGCTGACAAAGTGGCGATCGAGCGGCCGTGAAATGCCTTTTCGTAGACGATGACTTCGGGGAAATCAATGCCCCTGTCGTGACCAAATTTGCGCGCGATTTTCAGCGCCGCTTCGTTCGCTTCCAAGCCGCTGTTGCAAAAAAAAGCGTTCGTCAAACCCGACAGCTCACACAGCTTGGAGGCCAGCTGTTCTTGCATGGGTGCGGCGTAGTAATTGGATGTGTGGATCAAGCGACCAATTTGTTCCTGCAGCGCTGGCACCAATTTGGGATGTGCGTGTCCCAAGGTGTTGACCGCAATGCCGCCCAGACCGTCGAGGTACTTCTTGCCGTCGGTGTCCCAAACCCAGCAGCCTCGGCCATGCGACATCGCCATCGGCAGGCGGCCGTAGGTGGTCATTACATGGGGTTCGATATTTGCAGGGATTTTTTCCGGGGCATTCATGGTGTGGCTCCAGCCTTAAGAAAATGAAAAAACCCGCCAGCGAAATGCTAGCGAGCGCGAAATTCTAAGGGTCGTCCCTTGATCGACAAAACCGAGGCCCATGCCTTGGATTCCGAGCTCCGAGCTCGGCAGCGGCGCAGCCCAAAGGCCGCACAATACTAGGGGCAACCCGAAGGGCCGTTTTCACCCTCACGTTGACGAATGAGCATCCCCAAACCTCGCGAATTGTTCATTCAAGGCCTAACGGCTGATGGAAAGCCGTTCCGGCCCAGCGACTGGGCCGAGCGTTTGGCCGGAGCCATGTCCTGCTTTCGCCCCGAGGGCTCGGGTGGCGGTATTTCGGCCTTCATCGGTTACTCGCCATATTGCGTGCCGCGTCAAATCAACGGCGTCAAATGCGTCATCGTGAGCGAGAAACTGCGCGAGCTGGAGCCAATGGCCTGGGACTTTGTGATGAACTTCGCCCGCGACAACCAACTTGAAGTCACTGAAGCCTGCTGGCTGCCTGATGTTGCTAAACCATGACCGCCGAAGCCATGAAAAAAGCCCGCTTTGAAGCGGGCTTTTTGTTTTGTCAACGCAGATCAGGCGGCGACGGCGGCCGTGACCAAACCTTTGATCTTTGCGGACAGACGGCTCTTGTGGCGAGCGGCCTTGTTCTTGTGAAACAGGCCCTTGTCGGCCACGGAGTCGATCACGCTTTGTGCGGTGGCAAACAGCTCAGCGGCTTTCACTTTGTCGCCAGTCAGAACTGCTTTTTGCACGTTCTTGACGACTGTGCGGAATTTGGAGCGAAGGGCGGTGTTTGCCGCGTTCAACTTCACGTCTTGACGTACGCGCTTGAGGCCCGAAGCGATGCGGACTGTTTTTTTCTTGGCTTTTGCGGTGGTTGCCATACTGTAGTCAG
>JANPNT010000158.1:0-2959 GCA_031427655.1 Burkholderiales bacterium | reverse complement strand
GCGAAGAAGGTCGCGGCGTTCTGCTGCACCAGGCGGTACAGCATGGTCTGTTCCGGGCGGTGGCGCTGGTCGTTGCGTATTTCGGCGAACGTGACCGGCGATTTCGGTGAACGTGACCGATTTGAGCGGTCGGTGCTGAGTTGCGTGGGATGGATTGTAGGAAGGGGTCGTTTGAGGGTAGTTGGCGAGCTCCATAGTTGAGGTTGTCGGACACGATGTCGTTACACGGCGGCGGTGTTTTTGGGCGTGTCGGTGCCACTGCTGTCGGTGTTGATTTCGGGGTTGAGGTTGGTGCTCGCCGCCTTACCCGCGCGCATTGACTTGCCCTTAAGGTTCAACCGGTGGCTGCGCGACAGCAGTCGGTCCAAGATCGCGTCGGCAATCGTTGCATCGCCTATCCACGCATGCCAATGCTCCACAGGCAGCTGGCTCGTCACAATCGTCGGGCGTGTTCCAGCTCGGTCATCGATCACCTCCATCAGATCAGCGCGTGTGGGCCCATCCATGGCGGCCAAACCCCAGTCGTCCAACAACAAAACATCGGTGCGCGCCACTGTGGCCAGCCAACGCCCGAAGCCACCGTTGCCGTGCAGCACGCGCAAATCCTCGGCCAAGCGCGGCACCCGCAGGTAAAGCGCCGACTGCCCGCGTCGGCAGGCGTATTGCGCCAACGCGCAGGCCAGCCAGGACTTGCCCGAACCCGTAGGCCCCGTGACCAAGATCGCCGTGCCGTCCTCGACCCAGCGCGACAGCGCCAAGCTCATCAACGAGCTGCGCTCGAAGCCGCGTCCGGGTTTGCTGTCGACATCTTCAATGCAGGCCTGCGGGTACTTCAGACCCGCCCGCTTCATCAGCGCCGTGCGGCGCTTGTCATCGCGGTGATGCACCTCGCGGTCCACCATCAATGCCAAGCGCTCTTCAAAGCTCAAGCCCGTGCTGGCAGCACTGGAGAGCTGCTCCTCGACGGCGCATGCCATGCCTGCGAGCTTCAAGTCGCGCAGCTGCGCCAGGGTGTTGTTCATCATCATTTGGAATTCCTTGGGTTGTGTTTCTTCGATGCGTGTTCAGTGCGCGTTCAATGGAAGTGCGAAGCACCACGCAAGTTGTCGTGCTCGGGCGAGACCCATTCGGGTGCAGGGGCCGCACGCTCGATGAGGTCACGCCCGTTGACCAAGATGTCACGCACATGCCTGTACTGCCCCACGCCAAGTTCAAGCGCCAGGGTGCAGGCCGCCTCGACGCGCTTTGGCCCATAGCGCTTGGCCAAGCTGAGCAGCCCCAAGCAACTTCGGTAACCGTGCTCGGGATGGCGGAAGCGTTGCAACAACTGCGCGGCGAAGCACCCGGTGGCCGCGCCGATGCTTCCACCCCAATGGATCAGCCGCTCAGGTGTCCACTCTTTGTGCGCACGATGCGCGGCGGGCATGTGTTCGTCCAACGTGGTGTAGCCGCCCCGGCGTGAGCTGCGGGCATGGCACGCCACGCGCTCACCGCGGTGCAGCACCTCCACCAGGGCGTCGGTGATGCGCGCTTCCAGCTTGAAGCTCACCAGCGGATGCCGAATTTGCGGAACCGAGGCTGTAGCGGTGGGCCTCAATCTCGACGTGATAGTCGATGTGCACCGCCACCGTCTTGAAGGTGGCCCACTGCCAGCGCTGCGCTGGCAAGGCTGACAGGGTGGGCGCATCCAGCGCGGCGAACACGCTGGCCCGGCTGCCGTCGAGCTTCTGGAAGCGGCGCTCGTTGAGCGAGGGCAGCAACGCCGCCAGGGCCGCGTCGGCGGCGTGCACATTTGCCAGCACGGTGTGGCGCAGCCTCGCCATCAGCCAACGCTCGACCACCTGCACCGCCGACTCGGCGCTGGCTTTGTCCTTTGGTGAGTACGGCCTGGCGGGCAAGATGGAGACGCCGTAGTGGCGCGCAAAGTCTTGCACGGTCTGGTTGAGCTTGGGCTCGTAGCGGCAGGCATCGCTGACCAGCGCGCGCGGGTTGTCGGGCACGATCAACTGGGGCACGCCGCCGTAGAACGTCAAGGCGCGCGCCATCGCGCCCAGCCACGAGCGCATGCTCTGGTCGGCGGTGGCGCAGGCGAAGGTGTAGCTCGATGCACCCATGGCGGCGACGAAGACTTGCGCGCGTGAGCCGTCGGCCAGCTCCAAGGTCGGGCCTGCGTAGTCGATGAACAGCTTCTCACCGGCGCGGCGCTGTTGACGCATGGAGCGCTTGAGCGTCGTGGCGAAGACCTTGCACTGAACGCAGAACTGGGTGTAGGCCCAGGTTCTTTGGCCCTCATGGGCCGCGCGGTACTCGGCCCACAGCAGCATCAGCGTGACGCCTTTGCGGCGAAGTTCGATGTGCACGCGGGCGTAGTCGGGTTCGACAACGCGGCTGGGTGCGGCGTCGCCGCCTCTGAGCCGACGCTCCAGCGTCGCTTCATCCAGATCGACCGCTGCAGCCCAGTCGAGGCCTGCGGTGCCCGCCAGGCCAAGGTACTTGGTGACGACGCCCTTGGAGATGGACAGGGTCTGCGCGATGCGCTCGTGGGACAGGCCGCTTTGGTGTTTGAGTCGGAGTATGTCTTTGATCATGCGTATGTCCATGCGTTGCTGTGGCATCGGGTTCGGCCTTCAAAGGGCGCGAGCCTATGCCCAGCGGTGGGTTCATACGCAACGTCAGCACCGAGCGCTAAAAGGCGCGCGAATCAAAGTTCAAAACGCTAGGAATTCGTCCCGGTCACGGCACCGAAATGACCGGTCACGTTCCCGAAACCTCCGGTCACGACACCGAAATCATCGGTCACGCTGTTCCGAAATACGCACGTCGACTCTGATCACGCAAGCACCTCGCGTGTCCAGGCGCTGAGCTGCGCGGTGGCGGTTGCGGGCCACAGCAGTTTGAGCGTGGTGGTGCCGCGATGCAGTTCGACTTCGATGTGGTGCGGGGTTAACGTCGCGCAGGC
>JANPNT010000157.1:0-2160 GCA_031427655.1 Burkholderiales bacterium | reverse complement strand
CCTTGATTGACTTTGATCCGCCCGACTTCCCGTGGCTGCTCACGCCCGCCAAAAACAACGACAAAGACCAACTGCGGCCTTGGTTGGTGCTGGTTGTTTTGGAAGTGCAAAAAACCGGGCTGCCGCGCATGCAGCCGCAGGCCAACATGCCCAGCATCCGCATCAAGGCGGGCGATGTGAAAGCCGAGCTGCCCGACCTTGCCGACTCGTGGTCGTGGGCGCATGCGCAGGTGGTCAGTTCGGCGGCGGAGTCGGTGGGCTTGCAGAGTGATTTGCAAAGCCGCCCGCAGACCAACGTATCGCGCCTGATCTGCCCGCGTCGCTTGAGCGAGAGCACCAATTACGTGGCGTGCTTGGTGCCGGCGTTTGAGCCGGGGCGTTTGCGCGGGCTGGGCATCGCCAATGACCAAGACCCTGCCATGCAGTCCGTCGCCCCCGCATGGAACAAACAGGCGGTCGCCGACGTGGTGCTACCGGTCTACCACTGGTGGGAATTTTCCACCAGCGTGTCGGGCGACTTTGAGTCGCTGGCGCGGCGTTTGAAAACACCCAACGCCTACCGAGGCACGCCTTTGGCCACCAGCTTGGGCAAGGTTGGCACGTCGCCGATGAGCGTGGACAGCGTGCTGAACGGCATCCAGGCCGTGCCACTGGAAACCATGGAAGGCGCCTTGGTGCCGATCAAGTACGAACCGGGCAGCAAACCGAACGACACACAGGCGCAAAGCCTGCGGGCCATCATCAACACGCCCGCTGGCCAAACGGCCAACCCAGTGACAGACGCGGGCTTGAACCACGAAGGCGCACGCTTGGAAGTGAAGCCGCAAGTGCTGGGCGGTTGGCACGCCAAACAGCAGTCGGTGCAAACGAATGAGCAAGGCAAACACTGGCTGGCCGACTTGAACATGAGCCCGCGCTACCGGGGTGCGGCAGGCTATGGCGCCGAGGTGGTGCGCAAGAACCAAGACGATTACGTGGACGCCGCGTGGGACCAAATCGGCAGCATTTTGGAAGCCGAGCGGCGCATGAACATGACGCGCTTGGCGATTGAAGTGCAACTGGCGCTGAAGCTTAAACACCTCGACAAATTGCCAGCCGAGCGCTTGCTGCAAGTGATGGGCCCTGCGCTGCCGCGCATCGAAGCACTCAGCCCCACCGACGCGGCCTACCGCATCAACGGCCAGCTCGCGTCGCTGGGCGGGCAAATGGAGCGCTCCAGCCTGCCTGCGGCGTTGATGGGCACTGGCATGCGCCGCGTCACCAGCCCGCAGCGGCGCACCCTGCGCATGGCCGCGCGCATGCGAGGCAGCAGCACAGAGCTGCCCGGTGTGATGCAGCGCTACGTGGGCGTGATGGCAGCGGCCACCACCAAGACAGCCGCGTTTGATGTGAACGCCTTCATGCCCGACGGCATCGTCGGCACCAAGCTGTTGGACGGCGTGAACTTGGACGCCGCCACGCTCGACCTGAGCCGCTTGAACTTGGGCAGCAAAGTGAGCGCGGCGCTGGTGCGCACCATGCTCAAAAGCGGTCGCACAGCACTTGGCCAGTTGACAAAAACCGGCTCACCCGCACTGCACATCAAAGTGGGTCAAAGCCAAGGCGTTTTCACCGATGCGCATGTAGAGCGCTTTGGTGCCTTGGCGTCGGCCGCGCCGCAAATTCGCGGCAGCGATTGGGGCGTGATTGCCGGTGCCGTGGAAGCGCTGGGCAAACGCGGCGTAGAAGGTTTGCTGATCGAGGCCGGCACGGCGAAGAACACTTTGCAGTTCAGCACCATGCGGCTGGACGCGCGCAACGGCCAATTGCGCCTGGACAGAGCCTTGCTGCGTTTGGACCCAACGCGCCCCTCAGTCAAGCCCGAGAACGCCATCAAAATCAAACACGAGACTCATGAAGCTTCTTTTAAAAAAGAACGTTTATAAATTGAATTATTTACTATATGGTTAAAGGTAAAACAAAATTATGCCTCAATTCCTCAGAACCCTTTTAAAGATAGTTCGAGTACCAGTTTTTCCACCTTGGCTTCAGACGATCTTCTCATCAGTGCAAAACGACGCATACAAGTTGCCGTCCACTTCCTCACGCAAACCTACCCACTCGTGCAAGACCCAAAGCTTCTCATCAACATTCTTGACGGCATTCTTCATGCAGTGGAAG
>JANPNT010000156.1:0-5730 GCA_031427655.1 Burkholderiales bacterium | reverse complement strand
GAAAATGGGATGCGACGCGTCATGAACTGTGGTCTCCGGTGGCCCGGCTTACGCGGGCCGCTTGGCTGTTCGCTAAGGTGTTGTGATGCAGAGCTCGGGCAAGAGTCCGCACTTCGGCGAAAATGTTCACTTCGAAATGTTAATTTCGTTTGACAGATTCTGCCTCTAAACCCTTGATATCGCAACGAAATCGGGCCGCGCACCGTCGAGGTTTGCGTCAGATTTGAGGGCTATGTGTGTGCTGTCTCACGCTTTGATCGAACCAGTCGTTTTCGCTTATTTTAGTTACTTTACCATGGCCAAAAACAACATACATCGCAAGCCCGATATGCGCTAGCAAACCCTAGCCAAACCGGTGACGCAAGTCGATGCACGCATTCAGCAACTGGTCGACGACATGTTGGAGACCATGTACGCCGCCGACGGCGTCGGCTTGGCGGCCAGCCAAGTGGATGTGCACGAGCGCGTGGTGGTAATCGATACCTCGGACGCACGCGACGCGCCTTATGTGCTCATCAACCCCGAGCTGATCGCGCGCAGCACAGAAATGCGCATCACCGAAGAAGGTTGCTTGTCGGTGCCTGCCATTTTTGACAAGGTCTTGCGCCATGCGGAAGTGACGGTTCGTGCGCTGAACCGCGACGGCAACAGCTATGAGTTTGCTGCCGACGGTTTGCTGTCGGTTGCGGTGCAGCACGAGCTGGACCACCTGCTGGGCAAGGTGTTTGTGGAGTACCTCAGCAGCTTGAAGCGCGACCGCATCAAGGTCAAGATGCTCAAAAAAACCCGCGATGAGTTGAATGACTGATCCGCTTCATGAATGACAAGCTTCGCGTCGGCTTTGCCGGCACGCCAGAGTTTGCACAAATTGCGTTGGCGGATTTGCACGCGGCTGGCTTCAACGTACCGCTGGTGCTGACCCAGCCCGACCGCCCCGCCGGTCGCGGCATGAAGCTCAACCCGTCGCCCGTCAAAGCGTTTGCCCAAGCCCACGGCATGACGGTGGCACAACCGCGCAGCTTGCGTTCGGACGGCAAATACCCCGACGACGCGGCGCAAGCGAAGCTTGCATTGCTCGCGGCGAAGCTCGATGTGTTGGTGGTCGCCGCCTACGGTTTGATCTTGCCGCAGTGGGTGCTGGATGTGCCGCGGCTGGGCTGCTTGAACATCCATGCGTCGTTGTTGCCGCGCTGGCGCGGTGCCGCGCCCATCCACCGTGCGATTGAGGCGGGCGACGCGCAAACCGGTATCACCCTGATGCAAATGGACGCCGGGTTGGACACCGGCGACATGCTTCAAATTAAAGCCCTGCCCATATCGTCCACAGACACCACCGCCAGCCTGCACGATCGCTTGGCTGCACTCGGTGGTCGCATGGTGGTGCAGGTGCTGCGCGATGCGGCGGCTGGCAACTTGGTGCGCACGCCGCAGCCGCTGGAGGGCATCACGTACGCCCACAAAATTGACAAATCCGAAGGCGTTATCGACTGGAATTTGCCGGCCGAAGTGATCGCCCGCCGCGTGCGCGCCTTCGATCCTTTCCCCGGCACGAGCACCACGCTTGGCGACGGCACGGTGCTCAAGGTGTGGCGTGCTCAAGCGGTACAAGGAGGCCCGTCCTCGGTGCCCGGCACCGTGGTGGCGGTCGATGGCCACAGCCTCACGGTGGCCTGCGGCGAAGGCGCGCTGTGCTTGACCGAGCTTCAGCGGCCGGGTGGCAAGCGTCTGAGTGCGCACGACTTTTTGCTGTCCGCAGCGCCTTTGCTGAACCAGCGTTGCGGCGCTCAGGGCTGACGGAGCGTTTTGACGCGGCGCGAAAAGAGCCTTAAGTTTTCGCTCAAGCTGTCGAGAAGATGCAGTGAACTCTCGCAAACCACCATGCACCGTCTCGCACTCAACATCGTTTTGACCGCCGCCGTTTTCCTCAGCGGCTGTGACGCATTGGGCATCGATTCCCCCGAAAAGCTGGCCGCCGTTCGCGACGCCGACGGCAAAGCCATCGGCGGTGCCTGCCGCCACGCCGGACGCGCCATCGAAGACTGCTACGTACTCAACAAGAAGGCCGACAAAGCGGCCGTGTTCGCCGGCTGGCGCGACATGAACGACTACATGCGGGAGAACAAAATCGAGCCCGTGCCATCGCAATTGGCAATTCAAGCGGCCACTCAAGTTGCCAGCGCTAAAGCCGCGCAAGCCGCTGAGGCAGTCGAAGAAAAACCACCCGCCAAAGCAGCCAAAGCCAAGGACGGCAAAGCGCATTGAGACAGCGCGCACGGAGGTCTACCAAGGCTGGCACTGCGTAGCTCGATCCAACCCTGCCACTCCGCGCGCCGAATCAACTGACTCGCCCGCGCTGCCGGCATCCCCAGCTCAGCCGCCAGCGCCGTCGTGCTGATCCCCGATTGGCGGTGGGCCGCGGTGGGACCGCGGTGGGCCGGCGGTAGGCCATCAGCAACGCTTCCTAACGCGTGGCGCAGCGGGCCACCCAGTCGGCCCACTTCCACTGGCTGTTGCGATTCAGCTTGGCCACGTTGGCGGCTTTTGCTTCCTTCAGGTTCACTTGTGCCGGTTAGCCCAGGCTTGCAGGGGCGCCATGAAATCAACGTCGCCCAAAAACATCTGCCGCTGCAGGTCTGCGCTCAAGTTCACCTCAGGTGCGCTTGCCACCAGCTCGGCCTACGCCAGCGCTGCGGCTGCGTGGTCTTGAATCGCAGCAGCAGCGATGGGTTTGCGGCGCTGACAAGGCGCACCTTCATCTCCGTCCACGCCGCCGGCAGTGTCAACGGTTTTGACCTGACGCCGCAGCACAAACTCGTGCAAGCGCTTTACGTCTAGCCGAGCAGGGGCATTTGTCTTGCCCACGTGCGCTGCGCAGATCGACCAATTCCAGTCACCTGCTGCGGTTGCCAGCAGGCACCAGCAGGCACCAGGAGGCACCACCACTTACCACCAAGCCCGCACACACTGGGTTCAGCGCCACGCAGCGACACAGCGCCATCAAACAGGCATCGTGATCGACCAAGATCGCTTCGAGGTGCCCCCGAAGCAAGTGCCCCGTGCCTGGTGCCCCGTTAAGCCGTGGTGTCGGTTGTAGGCTTGATGCCATCACAAAAACGCACCCCATCGGTTTGGCGCATCAGCAAAGACAAGCCTCCTTGCGACGCGACGATCAACAAGTAACAGTGGTGGGGCCGTCAAGGGTCGTGCGATGACCCAGGGCGCTTTGCGCTCGTGCAATGCGGTAGCAGATTAGGAAGTTCGGGCTCTCGGAAAAGGACACCTAGGAAGCCTTGAGGTACTGCTCCAATCCGCGCTTCGGCTTGCCGCTCTCCAACGAGTCATTGCCCGTGCAGACCAGCCGCGGGTACTCGGGTGCCATCTCCGCAAACGCCTTCACGCACTGGAACTCGCGCGGCGGTGCCAAAACCGAACCAGCCTCAGCTTGAACAGCGATGGCGAGAGCAATCAGACCGCATCTCATCGGGTCCATCCCTCATGAACTCACACGGATTGACCACCTTGCCGCCGACGCGAATCTCCACGTGGACATGGTTCGACATCGTTTGGTTGTACTTGACGTGAAGGTTCTGCGCGTACCCGATGACGTCACCAGCATCCACCCGCATGCCGATCGCTACCCAGAGCGGATCCACGTCAACGATGTTCGCCGACGGCCCGGCCTCGTTGACGATCTCCACTCCAGCGAGCCGCGAGTTGTGAGCGTAGGCGTACAACACTCGTTTCACGACACCGCCGATCGGCGCTTGGACTTCTTCATTTGGCGCGGTGATGAAGTCCATGCCTTCGTGGCGCCTCGCCCCACCGTCACGACTTGCCCCGAAGTCACCTCGTCGATATCCATCGCGGTCACTCGAGTTCCCGGACTCGGTCGGCGTGCACCCGTTGTGCATGCAGGAATTAAAGAGGTACCCCATAGCCGCAGTAGCAGCCCGATTTGTAAACTTCCCGCCACCCAGCACCGAAGCCGTCCCACCCGAGTGGGGCTCAGGTCGGTGGCTGACACTGCGGCCGCCAAGGTGCCAGTGGACACCCGCACCCCGGTTTGACCATCGGCGCTGATGGAGTGCCGGTTGGTGGCGATGATGTTGCTGCCCTCCTCCCGCTCGAAGCTCAAGCCGCCTTGTGCATCAGGGTGCTGGCTCCAGGTGGTGCGCGGCCCTGGTGCGTTGGTTCGGACTTCTTGGATGCGCTGATGGCTTTCGTCGTACTGCGATTTGCAGGTGGCCCGCCGGGCAACTGGTAGACGATCACGGCGCGCCACATTGGATTGGTTGAGTTGTGCGCAGATCGTCAGACCAGTTTGCGTTTCGTCGCAAGCTGGGTGCGTTTTTTGGCGCACATGGCCACAATGAATTTCTGACATTCACGCCAAGGCTGCACCATGCACAAGCTGCTCACCTCCCTGATCTCCAATGTGCTCGTTCGCGCCGCCTTCGTGGTGTTTTTGGCGGCTAGCGCCCATCCGGGTGCTGCGGCTGAAGACGCGTCTTGGCTCTCGCGGCTGTTTGGTTCAGTCACCGTCGGGTCCGGCAACGTGACCTCTGAAACCCGCGCCGCTTCGGGCTTTCAAGAGGTTGCGGTGGGCGGCTCGATGAAGGTGTTGCTGCGGCAAAGTGGTCGTGAGGGCGTGGAAGTCAGCGCTGACAACAACCTGCTGTCTCTGATTGAAACGCGCGTCAGCAACGGCACCTTGCATATCGAAATGAAGAGAGGTGCGAACTACACCAGCCGCAATCCTGTGACAGTGACGGTGGACTTCATCGCGCTCAAAGCGCTGTCGCTCGGCGGCTCGGCCACCCTCACCGGTACCAGCCTGAAGGGCGCGAAGTTGGGCGTCAGCATCGGCGGCTCGGGGAGCGTGAAGTTGAATGAGGTTCAGCTCCGCGCTTTGGACGTGAGTATCGGTGGCAGCGGCAGTTTTGCGGCCAGCGGTCGCAGCCCTCGGTTGAGCATCAGCATAGGCGGCAGCGGCGGTGCGCTGACCGAACGGCTTGACGCTGATGACGTCTCGGTGTCGGTGGCGGGAAGTGGCGGCGCGGTGGTCAAGGCCAACCGCACGCTGGATGCGTCGGTGGCGGGCGGTGGCGATGTGGTTTACAGCGGCGACGCCGTGGCGAAAACCTCCAAAGCGGGCAGCGGCACCATCACCAAACGCTGACGCGCTGCGAGCTCGCGCGCGACAATGTACGCATGCAATCTCTTTTCAGCGCTTGGCGCCACCCTCAGTTTCGCGTCGGTGTGGCGGAAATGTCATCGGTCAGCTTGGGCATTGCGGCCTGGGGTTTGGTGACGGGTGTGGCCATGGTCAAAGCGGGTTTGAGTGTGCCTCTGGCCCTGCTCATGACCTTCACCGTGTTTGCCGGCAGTGCCCAATTGTCCGCGCTGCCCTTGATGGCGGTGGGCGCGCCGATTTGGGTCATTTGGGCCACTGCGTTTTGCGTCAATTTGCGCTTTGTGATTTTCAGTGCGCAGTGGCGGCCGTTTTTCATGCGCTATCCGCTGAAGCAGCGTTTGCTGTTGGGCTACGTCAGCGCCGACCTCAGCTACGTGCTGTTTATGAAGCGCTATCAAACACCCAACGCCGATGAAGGCCAGGTCGAATACTTTTTGGGCGGCACCATGCTGAACTGGTGCGCCTGGCAAATCCCGTCTGTCATTGGCATCTTGCTGGCCGACCGCATACCCTCCGATTGGGGCTTGGGCTTTGCG
>JANPNT010000155.1:0-2967 GCA_031427655.1 Burkholderiales bacterium | reverse complement strand
AGGCCACGACGCGCCGCGCACGGTGAACACCGCGCCCACCGGATCGACATCAAAAAACGGATTGTCCTGCGGTGTGCCGTTCAACGTGACATGCCCCGACACGATGAGCCCTTCGCATTCGCGGCGCGGGCCGAAGCCTTGAGAGAACAGGATTTGGGAGAGTTTCACGAACGCACTCGAACCTGGGCTGTTTTGATGCTGAGGCGTAAACCGACCGCGCGAAGTACCTTGTGCAAGGTGTCGATGGTCGGGTTTCCGTTTTCTGACAGTGCCTTGAACAGCGACTTCTCGCCCAGCTCGGCGCGTCGCGCCACTTCGGCCATGCCGTGCGCGTTCGCCACTTGGCGCAGCGCCAAAAGCAGCGCAGCGGGATCGTTCATTTCAACCACAGCTTCTAAATATGCGGCCGCTTCAACCGGGTCGCGCAGCGCGGCGTCCAGCGAATGGGCATTGCCCGTGTTGCGTGCATTCATGGTTCACCTCGTTTGCGCCAGTCGTTCACAACTACAAAACTATCACCGGCTTTTGCCGACCGAGATGCGCCCTGCAGCAGGGACCGTGGTCGATACGCAGTTCCTGCACGCCGTCTTGCACGGGTTTGAAGTCGCCAAAATTGTCGCCTTGCAAGCGCGCCGATCTGGCTCTGATTCGAGCCCGGGCCGGGCCTGAAACGTCTCGGAAGGACAATCGCCAGTCTTCAAACAGCACTTTTAGTCAGCGGTTTGATGGACGCGCAGCCCAATCATTTTGGTATCTCAAATGATACTGTCAAACGACGAAGCCTGATTGAAGAAAAAAAGGGGACAGAGCTTGCGCTCCATCCCCCCTTCGTTTTTTGAATCAACCCGCCCTGTCTATTTGGCAGGTCAAGCTACGGCGATTACTTCGCCATCGCCTTGTCCCAAACCGCGTGCGTCCACGCATCTGCGCCTGGGTCTTTTTTGATGACGGGGTCGCTGCCGCCGGCCAACAGCACCTTCACGGTGCGTTGATAGGCAGATGTTTCCAGATAGCCCATTTTTGGCGTTCCGGCCGCGGTGATGAGCTTGGCGACGTTTTCCAACTGGCGCTTTTGCACGGCGGCGGTGGAGCCGCCCGAAGTGTCAGCAGCCAGGACGATCTTCACGGCTTCGTCTTGGTTTTTCACGGCATATTCCCAGCCCTTCAGCGAGGCCTTCACAAACTTGCCCATGCGTGCCACGAATGCCGGGTCTTTCAGTTTGGGGCCCATGGCGTACAGGCCGTCTTCCAACGTGGCCACGCCCTGGTCTTCGTAGGGGAAGGTCACCAAGTCGGCGGGCTTCACGCCAGCGTCAATGATTTGCCAGTACTCGTTGTAGACCATGGTCGACACGCAGGCCGCTTGGTTTTGCAACAGCGGGTCGACGTTGAAGCCTTGCTTCAAGATTTTCACGTCGGGTGTGGCACCGCCGGTCTTCAAGCCCAGGCTGCCCATCCAGCTCAGGAAGGGGTATTCATTGCCGCCAAACCAGACGCCCAAGGTCTTGCCTTTGAAATCGGCTTTGGTGTTGACGCCGCTGGCTTTTTTGCAGGTGAGCATCATGCCGCTGCGGTTGAAAATTTGCGCCACGTTGACCATAGGCACACCGGCTTCGCGGGCAGCCAACGCGCTGGGCATCCAGTCCACCGACAGGTCGGCACCGTTGGCGGCAAGCACTTGGGCAGGCGCGATGTCGGGACCGCCCGGCTTGATGGTCACGTCCAGACCGGCCTCTTTGTAGAAGCCTTTGGCGGCCGCCACGTAGTAGCCCGCGAACTGCGACTGCGGCAGCCACTTGAGCTGCACGGTGACTTTTTCTTGCGCTGTGGCTGAGCCTGCGGCTCCGGTCAACATGAGCGCCATCAGTAGGGCTGTTTTGTGCATGTCAAAAACTCCAGGTTGTTGCCTTGCGGCGGTTAGAAAACGGTGATGAATGATGCCCACCCGAATTGGCTTGAACAACGTGGAAAGCTCGGGGGTGGCGTTTGGGAAATCAGCCCCGACGAATCGACGGATGCCAAAACGTCACCCGCCGTTCCAGCCAGCCCAACACCCCGTAAAGCAATGATCCTGCCAGCGCGGCCACGAAGATGGCGGCCCACACCAAACCCATGTTCATGCGCGCGGCTTCCGTGGAAATGCGAAAGCCCAAACCCAAAATAGGAGAGCCGAAAAACTCAGCGACGATTGCACCGATCAAGGCGAGCGTTGAATTGATTTTGAGCGCGTTGAATACGAAGGGCAGGGCGACCGGCAGCCGCAACGAGAACAGTGTGCGCCAGTACCCTGCGCCGTAGGAGCGCATCAAATCGCGTTCCATGTGACCCGCCTCTTTCAGGCCCGCCAGCGTGTTCACCAGCATGGGAAAGAAGGTCATGAGCACCACGACGGCCGCTTTGGAATGCCAATCGAAACCAAACCACATCACCATGATGGGCGCAATGCCGACCAACGGGACGCTGCTGGCCAGCGCGGCCAAGGGCAACAAGCCGCGTTGCAAAAACGGGCTGCGGTCGATCAACACGCCCACCACAAACCCCAAGCCGCAGCCCATGATCAAACCAAGCAGGGCTGACTTCAAAACGGTTTGGATCAAGTCGTTCCGCAAAACATCCAGCCCCTTCCAAAGCGCCGCCGCGATCAAGCTGGGCGCGGGCAATAGCACACGTGGCACATCGAAAACCTGCGTCAAAGTTTCCCAAAACACCAACACCCAGGCGCCAAACAACAGCGGCGCACCGATGCGCCCGATGAGGCTTTGCTCGTTCAATGACGCAACCCAACGCACGCTGGAAACCGCGATTGCGAGCAGCACCAACAGCGCCGGTATCAACAATGCAAGGTTCATTTTTTGACTCCCGGCGTGAACGCCTTTTCAGCCCACGCCACACACGCCGTCAAAAACAAACCGAGCAGCGCTGCCATCACCAAGGCCGACCAAATTTGGATGGTGTTGCCGTAGTACG
>JANPNT010000154.1:0-7960 GCA_031427655.1 Burkholderiales bacterium | reverse complement strand
CCCATGCCGGGATGCCCGAGTTGCTCGGCATCGAACTGAGCAAGCAAGCGTCTGACGGCCGACTCGCCCAGCTTCATGTCCCGGCAGACTTCGCATACTCTGAGGTCATGATTGCTGATCATATGAACAACTTGTAGCTTGAAGCTGGCGTCGAAGACTCTTCGTTTCTATTTCGCCGCGGTGACTGTCCTGGTGATTTCCACCTATCTGCGTGTGCGAAATTATTAGAGCAGGACAGACCTCGGCAACGATTAGAGTTCGGACCGAGTAAAAGGCACACCCGTCCGAAAGGCGGGGTCGCAAAGCTTCCGATCTATAGCCCAACGGCCACGACAGCGGGGTTGCCAAGTAAGACGAGCGATACGTCGCCGTCTGGGCTTCCGTCCATCGGAACGCCCGCGCCCGGCGCCCGGTTGATCCAGCCACGGCACTGCCCAAGCTGCGCGCATGTGCCCTGCCCATCAACGCAGGGAGGTCACCGTGAACACCATTCAGTCGTGATTTGTTCTACCGCCGCTTGCGCGGCTGCTCTGCGCCCGCAGGAACCTGTCCGTCTGTTGCACCCAGTGCACTCATTGCACCCACACCCTGGAGTCATCGACACATGAAAACCACACACACAGTCATCGCCCTGAGCGCCATCACAGCCGCCGTTCTCGCGGCCTGCGGGGGGCGGTGGCACTGGCACTGAAAGCACCGCCAGCGGAATGATGCAAGCCCAATCCGTGGCCGTGCAAACTTACATCACGGACAACCTGGCAACCGAATCCTCCAAAGTCTGGGTGACGATCAAAAAGATCACCGTCGTCGACGGCAGCGGGGCCGAGGTCGCACTCCTGGACGCTACCGCGTCGCCGGCGGTCGTGAACCTGTCTTCGCTGGCAGCCGTTGGCCAGTTCATGTCCACGGTGACCATTCCCGCTGGCATCTACACCGAGATCCGCGTGACGCTGGACAACAGCGTGCAACTCGTGTCG
Organism: Burkholderiales bacterium; assembly: GCA_031427655.1. Taxonomy (GTDB): domain Bacteria; phylum Pseudomonadota; class Gammaproteobacteria; order Burkholderiales; family Burkholderiaceae_C; genus JANYJJ01. Next base: position 6,983 of record JANPNT010000154.1, on the reverse strand, counting down.
CTGGACGGTCGGACCACCACGAACGCGAAGTTTGCCGCCGCAGGAACCGACTTCGTCTGGAGGGTGCGCGAAGTCTCCATTAATGCAACGGCCGGCGGGCACATTGTGCTGGACTTCAACCTCGCCAAATTCACCTACGACGCGGCAACGGGACTCGTGGCACCCAACGTCGAGCTTCCAAAGCCGGCCGATGCGTTCAAGAAGTTCGTGCGTCAGCAGGCCGAAGTGCGCGGTAGCGTGCAAAGCGTGGACGCCGCCAACGGCAAGTTCACGATCGACGATGCCCGTCTGGGCAAAGGTGTCGTGGTGACGTTGGCCACCGACGCCCTCATCACCAGCGAAGCCGATCACAAGACGCTCGCGCTCGCTGATCTCACGCCAGGCGCGCGCGTCGAAATCAAGGGCACGGTGACTCCCGGAGACACGACCGCGGATCCAGTGACCGTGGTCGCGTCGGTGATCCATGTCGAGCCGGCGAATCAGGCCCCCGGCGCGCCACGTGCGCGCGGCGAGGGCAAAGTCATGGCGGTGATCTGCTCGCTGGTGACCGTCGCCGTCGACGAGGCCAACTTCCTGCCGGGATCCAACAGCGTGGTGGTCGATATCGCTTCGGCGAAGTTCGCCCACGGCCAGGCCAAGGACCTTGTTGTGGGCGTCAAGGTCGAGTTCCGCGGCTCGGTCAGCGGCACCGGGTCTTCGGCCAAGGTGACCGCGGCCGTGATCGACGTGCAGGGCGCTCAGTCAGAGCAGGACCGGCAAGCTCACCCGGAGCAAAAGTTCTCTGGGGTCAACGGCGCCATTACTGCGCTCTACGCCGACGGCACGTTCACGGTGTCGGTGACGCGAGCGGACGGTCCGTTCGTGGTGCCCGGCATCTACACAATCGATCCGACGAAGGCGATCTATTCGGAAGGCAACGCGTCGTGTCTTGCGGTGGGGAAGCCTGTCAAGGTCGTGGGTTCGTTGGCGGTCAAAACGCTGACTGCCAAGTTCATCGAAGTGCCGGGTTGCGGCGGGCAACGGCGCTCGGAGCCGCCGCTGCTGCCGCCCAAGCCGGGCGCTTCGGCACCCGCACCGGCGGCTTCGGCTCCCGCGCCGGCCGCTTCTGGGCCGCGCTAGGAAGTCGAGGAGCAAGAGGCTCCTGGGATGCTCGACGGGGCGGAGACAGCTCCGTGAAATCTTGAACACGTCCTTCATCGCGGCCACTGGCGCTTTGCTACCGCCGATGCCAATGCATCGTGTTTATTCAACGAATGCGCCATGGCAACGCAACATGGGCCACGTGAGTTGGGGGTGGGGGATGGAGGATCAATTGCTCGGCGCTGATGTGATGTTGACTTTGATTTCGGCCTCCTCACCCATTGTTGTGAGGGCTCGGGCTTTGCTTTGGTTTGACCCGACAGGTCGGTGAGCACACGGCACGCTGGCTCCAAATCGGGGTTGCTGACAACGGATCATGGGCTGGTGCTCTGCGGTACCACCAAAGCCTGATGGGCCTTCAGCAAGCTGCCACGCGCTGCATGAACCACACTCCACCGCATGCTGAACTTCAAGGGAATCCCGGTGAATCAATCGAAGCCTGACTCCGTCGCCGTCCCCACGCTGACGTGGCGCTACACGCCCTTGGCGATGGCCTTGCATTGGCTGTTGGCCATGTTGCTGTTTGTCACGGCGGGCCTGGGCTTGTACATGATGTCCATCGAAGAACAGTCTGGCAGCGACTGGTACTTCGATCTGCACAAATCCATTGGCGTGATGATTTCTTTCTTGGTGGCCACGCGCCTCATTTGGCGCATGAACCACAAGCCTGCTGCGCTGCCTGCGAGCTTGCCCACATGGCAGCGGAGCGCCGCGCTAATCAACCAATGGTTGCTCTACGCCTTGATGGTGGCAATGCCCTTGGCGGGCTATCTGGGCTCGGCTTACAGCAAGGCCGGTGTGGCGGTGTTCGGTGTCGTGACGCCGCGTTGGGCTGTGCCCGACCATGACCGCGCCGAGCAGTTCTTCGGTATCCATGAAGTGCTGTTCTGGTGCCTTGCGGCTTTGGTCACGTTGCATGTGTTGGGTGCGCTCAGGCACCTGTGGATAAATCAGGACGGTGTGTTTCAACGCATGGGTTGGCGAACAAAAAGCGTCAATTGAGTCATGAAATTACTGCTCTTCGAGCTCGTCGGCACCGCCGAGGACGACTCTGCTTAAAACACGCACTGTGAACTTTGATCCGATCAGCGGCCTGTTTCTTTCAAGTAGGTCGCGCGCGCGGTCACGCCGGTGCCTGTGAAGTCGGTGAACACACCGTCCACACCGGCTCGCAGGAAGGTCAAAAGTTCAGCGGCTGGCTCGCCTTTGTAGAAGCCTGCGAGGTATTTTTGTTCGTTGCGAAAGGTGTAGGTGTGCACCAACAGCCCGGCCTTGTGGGCGTCAGCAATCAGGCTGGTGGGAATCACCGAATTCACATCTGCCAAAGCGCCGGTGTAGGGCGTTCCGTCGGCATTCGCGGCTTTGAACGGCGTCACCGTCAGAGACATGACTTGCGGTTTCCAAGGTCCGATGGCGTCGGCATAGGTTTTGATCTCAGTCAGGCCTGCAGGCGTCAACATGACGCCAAAGTAACGCGCGTCTCCCGCCAGCGTCCAGCTGTAGGGACGGCCGGATACGAAGTGATCGCTGCCGCTGTCGGCGTAAATCATCTCGCCGGTTTTATAGTTCACTGCATTGCCGTCCACCAGCTGCACCACTTTGGTCGCCAAGCCAGCCGAGCGCATGTACTTCAAGCTGGCGGGATCAAAGCTCTGCACAAATATTGGCGCGGTTTTGCTGTTCAGGTTGTTGTCTTTGATGAGCTTGAGGATGGCGTCTTCAAACGGGTTGGCGCCGGTGCCGCAGCCGTTCGCAATCGCTTGCGCGTTGTTCCAGTATGGGTTTTTAGCTTCCGGGTACACGCTGATGCTGCGGCCGGTGGCGGCGCTCTTGGCCTTAGCGATATCGATGATTTCCTGCATGGTGACCACCGGCACTTTGCCGTTCAGCGCCGTGGGGCGCTCGGTGCGGGCGTCGTAAGTCGTGCCGCCTATCCACTGCTTCAACTCGGCGATGGTGAAGTCGCTGATCGACCAATCGTTGGTGTGGTCTTCGCCGTCCACCACCAGTGACTTGAGCACCGATTTCGGATCAGCCGACGTGCGGTCGGTCAGGTACTGCGCGGGCCCGCCGTACACCGAAGCGTTGTAGCCCACGTTGACCAACACGCCAGGCACAGTGCGTTTGCGCGCGGCAACAGCGGCGTTGGTCAACGCCACCGTGGCGATGTTGGTGTTGTCACTCAGCCAGGGGTTGTGGCGCGCCACCAGCACGCAGTCTTTGGTCAGGTGCAGATCGGACTCCAGCGAATCGGCACCCGCGTCGGCTGCGGCTTCGTAGGCGATTTGGGTTTCTTCCGGATATAAACCGGGCAGGCCACGGTGGCCGATCACCAATGGCACGGCACCGTCCAATGTCTTGAGCGGCAGCGGATCGTCGCTACCGCCGCAGGCGCCCAAAGCGAAGGTGGTGGCGGCCAGTGCCACGGCGCAAACTTGCAACGAAGCTTGTTGAGTGATGTGTTTCATGGTGCTTGAACTCCAATGGATAACGCGTGGATGATGAACTGCGCTGATGACAGTGCAGTGACGTTGGTGCATGCCCCTGATTTTGGCGAGTCGCGCCCGTTTTCGCGCCTGACGCGTCGAAACACATCGCGCAAAATGGCTTCACCGTGAAACCCGCTCAAACCTGATGGCTTCAACTATTTGGCACTTGCTCACCCGCTTGGGCGAAGCTCAAATCTTACTTCCTGCCACTGTGTTGACTTTGGTGAGTTTGGTGCGTCACGCCGAGGGTCGGTTGTTAGCCTTGTGGTGGATCGCTGCGCTGGGCATCGCCACGCTGTTGACCACAGCGACCAAATTGGCCTTCATCGGTTGGGGCTGGGGTTGGCCCAGTTTGAACTTCACCGGCATTTCTGGGCACGCCATGTTTGCTGCTGCGGTGTATCCCTTGCTGTTCGCCACACTGGCGTCCAGAACACGCGCTGGCTTTCAAAACGCCGCGTTGCTTGTGGGCTGCCTGCTCGCGCTGACGGTGGGTATGTCGCGCGTGGTGGTGGGCGCGCATTCGGAATCGGAGGTGGTAGCAGGCTTACTTCTGGGGGCCTTGGTCAGCGTGTTGGCGTGGATTCGCGGGCGCACGATAGGCGTGCGGATGCGGCCTTTGATTCCGATTCTGGTGGCGATATGGCTTGTGTTCATGCCTGCGCATGCGCCCGCCTCGCAGTCGCATCAACTGGTGACGCAGCTCGCGCTGAAGTTGTCAGGACATACGCACCCGTATACCCGCCGCGACATGCTTCGCTCGGTGCACCCGGTGCACATGCCCATGACATAGGCACCTGTGGCTGATGGCCATATTGACAAGCTTTTGCAGTGAGCGAGTCAGTCGCAAGCAACGCCTGCGAGCCACGTGAGACGTGCAACACACGGGGGCCGTTGCAGCCATGCGCTCCATGTCGCCAGAGTCATCGAATCGCTCTACGTTCGCCTGTTTGATACCGAAAGTCACCCGCCAACTGGTCTTCGCGCTCGGCTTCCTGCTGACCTCATCGCGCGTCATCACGCCATGCTGCACGGATCATAAAAGCTGAGTCGGGCGGTTCCTGCACACCAGTCTGCGCAAGTACGTGAGCACCCTTTCATTCCGCCGCTGCGTCCCCATCTCAGTGATCAGGTTGCAAGAAAAATAGCCAAACCTGGTCGGCCCCGACGCCGGCATTTCAACCCAGAGGAATGATGATGAAACGTGTTGCGCTTGCCTTGTTCGCCGGTTTGCTCGCTTTGTCGGCATGGGCATTGCCGAGCATCGACGCCGTGCAGGCCGAGATCGCCAAGGGCCGCTACACCCAGGCCGAGGAGATGATGCGTGAGGTGATCGCCGCCAAACCGGGCAGCGCCCGCGCTCACTATGTATACGCCGAACTGCTGGCGCACGACAAGCGCTTCGACAAGGCAGTCGAAGAAGCCGCGCTGGCGCGCAAGCTCGACCCCGACATCCGGTTCACGCAGCCTGAGAAGTTCAATGCATTCGTGCAACTGCTGGATCGCGAACAGGCCACCGCACGGGCTGTGGTGCCGGTACGGCAGGCAGAGCCGACGGCGCCGGTTCGGCAGGAACCGGCCTTGCCGGCACGCGAGAGCGGCTCTGGCGGCGTGCCTGGCTGGGCCTGGGGCCTTGGTGGTGTCGCGCTGGCCTTCCTGGCTTGGCGCGCTTTCGCGGCGCGTCGGTCACCGCCTCTGGCAGCGGCGCCGATTGGGGTCACGCCCGCGTGGCCCGCTGGTGCGGTCAACCCGGCGCAAGCAGCCGGCTCTGCGACCGGTTATGGGCCGGCGGCGGGTAGTTACGCTCCCGGCGCTTTGCCGGCGGGCCGCAGCGGGCTGCTCGGAACTGGCTTGGCGGTAGCCGGTGGTGTGGCTGCCGGCATGCTGGCCGAGAAACTTTTCGAGGGTCATCGTGAAGCGCCGCCATCGGCGTCCAACGTCGGCTCTGGCGGACTGACTCCCGGCTACTTCGATGACCCGGCGCCCGACAACGCGGCGGCGCGTGAGCTCGAACAGCGGCAGATCGACACCGGGACGGGCACGGCCGCGGGTGGCGATGGTTGGGGTGCCGACGCCGTCGACCTGGGTTCATCGTCCGACGACGGCAGTTGGTGAGATTGGCTGCCGGGCCTGGGGCGTCGCAGGTTGAGATTTGATCCATCGGGATCGACGACGATCAGACGACCTGCTTCGCACTACACGCCTTGCGGAAACGTCTCCGATGCCTCGCGGTCGATCCACACCCGGCCCAAGTTCAGCGGTTCCAACGCCTTGGTTTGGCTGAACTGTTTGATGAGATCGAACTGCCGGCCCCGATGCGTTTCGAAGTAGTGACTCTGCCGCCCGAGCGGGGGCAGTGGAACCTCCCATGGCACAGTCTCTTTGGCTGCCGTTGCAGTGGCGGAAGGTTTGTTAGCAGGCTGTGGTTTCGGGCCTGTCGAGGGAGCGGCGAGCACTTGTCAACGCGCAGTGCTGGCCGCCATAAGTTCTAGCGCGAGGTGTTCACCGCATTGATCGAAAAACGTATCGCAGGGCGCGTCAACTGCTTGCGGTGCGTTTTGCTGCGCTGGGCGCGCGTTTGGTTTTCAGGACAGCGCAAGCACGGTAGCCAGGGGCTGCTTCTCGCAGATGCGGAAGAAAACGCGGTCAGTCGAGAGGATTGATTTGAAGAGGCGCATGAACAGCGGCTCTTCGAAGGAGTTCGATTCCGCCCCAGGCCACCATGAAATGTCAACGAAATCAACGGGTTGGCGGCTTCGGCCTGTAGCCCGTTATCGTTTCTGGAAGCGGCTTGTGTGGTTTTTGTGTAATCGCGGCAGGAAAACAGACAAATCTAGGATCGACAAACGATTCTCTGTCTTCACTGGTGAACGCACTCACGCGGCAGTAAGGCCGCAATGGGTATTGGGCCGCTTTCGATGCACTGCGGCGTCAAGGACCGACCGTGTGTCTGCTGTTCACGGGCTCGAACTGGCGCTGCCGACCCAGGGCAGCCGGCGAAGGTTTTTTAGGGAGCGACCGCTCTACTTCGGAACTTGACGTTCGCTCGCGCCGTCGGCAAAGTAAACGATGGCGACAGCAAATCGCTCGAACGTGGGCAGCATCGCCCGAGAGGGGACCCCGGCGGAACGACTGCATTCGAAGACCGTGTACTCACACTGCCGACCCATTGCAGACACCCCGCACCCCGCCCGCAAGCCGCCCGTCCTTTCTCATTCGGGCCAACCCAAGCACTCTTGCCGTTTTCTGGTTGACGACCAAGTCAAACCGCGTGGGCAGCTCGATCGGCAACTCCGCTGGCTTCGCACCCCGCAGGATCCTGTCGACCTGTGTGAGGCTCTGCAGGATGGTGGC
>JANPNT010000153.1:0-6356 GCA_031427655.1 Burkholderiales bacterium | reverse complement strand
GGGGTTTTTTTTTTTATTTTGTTTTTTTTTCTTATAAAAAAACACTTCTCAAATTTATTATTTTTTAAAACCCCGGGGCGCCGCCCCCCCACGACCAGCTGGTCGCGGAAGTCAGTGACTTGAAAGAGGGCCTGGAGATGGTCGAAGAAAAAGCCCGCAGCGAGTTGGGCATGGTCAAGCCCGACGAAATTCTGGTGCAAATATCCACACTCCAATCCCTGAAGCCCGCGCGTTGATGCACCTTGGCTGGATGCGCTGTTCGCAGCGCCTGCGATGACTGCTTTCCTTGCCCTTATACAGCCTTGGTTCGCCCCCGCCTTCACGGCCTGGGGCGTGGCGTTTACGTGGCTTGAAATCGTTGCGGTTGTGTTGTCCATCGCCATGGTGATGTGCAACATTCGCGTCAACCCACTCGGCTGGCCGCTGGCCATCGTCGCCTCGCTGCTTTACTTCATGCTGTTCTGGAACAGCAAGCTTTACGGCGACGCGAGTTTGCAAATTTTCTTCGTCGCCATCTCGGCTTGGGGCTGGTGGCAATGGCTGCGCGGCACAACAACAGATGGCCAAACATTGAAGGTGCAAACACTCAGCCGCCAAGGGCGCGCCTGGGCGCTGGCCGCCGTGCTCATCAGCTGGCCCGCCATCGGTTGGTTTTTGAAAACCTACACCGACACCGACGTGCCGTGGTGGGACGCTTTCCCCACCGCGGCCAGCATCGTCGGCCAATGGTTGCTGGGCCGCAAATACGTTGAGAACTGGCCGACCTGGGTGATCGTGAACGTGGTCAGTGTGGCCCTGTTTGCCTACAAAGGTTTGTGGCTGACCGCCGTGCTCTACGCGGTGTTTGTGTTGATGGCGGCGGTCGGTTGGCGAGCTTGGCAGGGCATGCTTGCATCCGCCAAAACGCAATGACGCTGGTCATTGGTTTGCTTGGCGCCGAGAGCACGGGCAAATCAGATTTGGCCGGGGCATTGGCTGTAGCGTTGAACGCCGAAGGCCGCAACGCTGTGGTGGTGCGCGAATACCTTCGCGAATTCTGCGATGCGCACGGCCGCACGCCGCTGCAAAACGAGCAAGCGCACATCGCGCAAGTTCAAACCCAGCGCATCCATCAAGCAGCCCAGGAATTCAGCATCGTCGTCGCCGACACCACGGCCCTGATGATTGCCGTCTACAGCGACATCGTCTTCGCCGACAAAAGCCTTTACGCCAGCGCACGGCAAGCTCATGCTGCGTGCGAAATCACCTTGCTGACGGCACTCGACTTGCCTTGGCAAGCCGACGGCCTGCAACGCGACGGCCCGCATGTGCGCGAGCCTGTGGACGCGCTGTTGCGTGCTGCGTTATCTGGCGCGGCCGTCGACTATTCAGTGGTGTTTGGCACAGGCCCAGCGCGCTTGGAGTCGGCGCTGAAGGTGGTGCGCCGTGCGCTGGATTTTTCACCTGCCGCTGACGGAGAAGGAGGCAGCAATGCGAAGTGGCATTGGCGCTGCGAGCGATGTGGGGATTCGAGCTGTGAGCGACTCAGGTTGCCCCAGTTTGGTGTCAGTTGAATGACTTGACCGGCCTGCTTGCGCTTTCCTGAATTTGAAAGACCCACACAAACCCGTTCGGGCTAAGCCTGTGTTTTGACGGTCCTGAAGTATCCAAGGACGTCCCGCTCTGGCCCTTAGATACCTCAGGGAGAAGGGGATGAGGATGTGCACGAAATATGTATCGGGAGTGAGCGCTGAGCCGCTCACCGAAGCCTACTGCTTGACTTGAGAACACCTCAACCCGGCTTGCGAAATTCGTTCTCAATCCAAGCCGATGCACTCGCCACGTTCAGCTTGAAATTCGCCGCCACGCGCACCTCGCCCAACAGATCGCCCACAGCGGTCCCGTTGCTGCTGTAAGCCCGCAACATCGCGTGTGCGTCGTCCTCGTCCGGCACGATGTCCAAGGTCACGCTCACTCGCGCTGCGGCCACCGTCACCGACACCTCACGGTGCAACTGCGAATGCAATTGCTGCTCATGCCGCCGCAACACTTCTGCAGCCGTTTTCACCAAGGTGTTGAAGGCAGCGGTATCCAGCGGCTTGGGGTTCTTTTTGTCGCGCCCCATCGTCCACGGGCCGACCAGCGCAGGCTCGACCTCACCCACCTTTGTCATCGCCACAGCCCAGCCTTCATCGTCTTCATTTTTGATGACGGTGGCCGTCCACTCACCGTCACGCCACAAGCGCGGCTCGTGGATGGATTCGTCTTGGGGGTCGGCGTCGGTGGCGGTGTCGGGAGTGGTCATGACTTGAGGTGTCTCAGAGGGAGCGCGATGGTATCGCCCACGTCACGAAGCCGCATGCCCTAAATGCCCTAAATGACCCAGCGGCAACGCCGCCCCCGCCTTCACTTCCCCCAGCGAAAAACTGGTGTGAATGTCTTTCACATTCGGCAGGTTCAACAGCGTTTGAATCGAGAACTTGGAGAAGGCTTCGAGGTCGGTGACCATGACTTGCAGCTCGAAAGTGCCTGCGCCTGAGATGTAGTGGCAGGCAATGACTTCGGGCAGCGCGCGGAGGGCTTCTTCCAGCACGCGGGTGGCGGAGCCGGTGTTGCGTTCGGCGTCCACTCGCACGAAGGCCAGCACGCCGAGGCCGATTTTTCGGCGGTCCAGTTCGGCGCGGTAGCCGGTGATGAACTTTTGCTCTTCTAAGCGTTTTACGCGACGCCAAGTGGGCGCCGCCGACAAGCCGATGCGCGCGGCGAGTTCGGTGTTCGACAGGCGCGCGTCTTGCTGAAGTTGGGCCAAGATCAACACGTCGTAGCGGTCGAGCGATGGCGACAAGGTTTCGGCATCGCTGCCACCACTGGTTTTCCCTGAATCGCTTGTTTTTGGCATGCTTTGTACGATTTGTTGAATAACTCAGCAAGATTACTGCGCCGGACTGCGAAATGAAGGCAAAGAAAGAAAAGACAGCCCGCCTTTGCGTCCCTAGACTTCAGACACGCCGTTGTCTGCCTATTAGCTGTCTACTGCCTGACTTTTTTGCCTGACCCTTTGGAGCTTCACGAATGAACGCACCCCTGCCCGAATCCGTCCGCCAAGCGCTGGAACTTGTCACGCTGGACGACAAGTACAGCTTGGCCAGCGGACGCGCTTTCATGAGCGGCACACAGGCGCTGGTGCGCTTGCCGATGTTGCAGCGCAAGCGCGACGCCGCGAACGGACTGAACACAGCGGGCTTCATCAGCGGCTATCGCGGTTCGCCGCTGGGCGGCTACGACCAGGCTTTGTGGTCGGCCAAAAAACATCTGGCAGCGCAGAACATCGTGTTCCAACCCGGCGTGAATGAGGAACTGGCCGCCACCGCTTTGTGGGGCACACAGCAACTCGACATCTTTCCGCAAACCAAAAAATTCGACGGCGTGTTTGGCATTTGGTACGGCAAAGGCCCGGGTGTAGATCGTTGCTCCGATGTGTTCAAACACGCCAACATGGCGGGCACTGCGAAGCACGGCGGCGTGATTGCGATTGCCGGTGACGACCACATTGCCAAAAGCAGCACCGCAGCGCACCAGAGTGACCACATTTTCAAAGCCTGCGGCCTGCCGGTGTTCTTCCCCAGCAGCGTTCAAGACATCTTGGACATGGGCCTGCATGCGATTGCGATGAGCCGCTTTGCGGGCGTGTGGAGCGGTATGAAAACCATCCAAGAAATTGTCGAATCGTCGAGCAGCGTGTACGTTGACCCCGACCGCGTAGACATCGTCATCCCCACCGATTTCCAAGTTCCCGAAGGCGGCTTGCACATCCGCTGGCCCGACGCACCGCTGGAGCAAGAAGCGCGTTTGATGAACCACAAGTGGTACGCCGCGTTGGCTTATGTGCGCGCCAACAATCTCAACCACAACGTGATCTCAGGGAACAGTGACCGCTTTGGTTTGATCGCCTCAGGCAAGGCCTACAACGACACCCGCCAAGCGCTGATCGACCTCGGCTTGACCGATGACGAATGCCGCCGCCTGGGCATCCGCCTGCACAAGGTGAATGTGGTGTGGCCGCTGGAAGCCACCATCACGCGCGACTTCGCCAAAGGGCTGCACGAGATTCTGGTGGTGGAAGAAAAGCGCCAAGTTATCGAGTACCAACTCAAAGAGGAGTTGTACAACTGGCGCAGCGACGTGCGCCCCAATGTGCTGGGCAAGTTTGACGAAGCACCCGACGACCAAAGCGGCGGCGAGTGGAGCCAGCCCAACCCGAGCGGCAATTGGTTGCTGCGCGCGCAGGCCGATTTGACACCCGCCATCATTGCCAAAGCCATCGCCAAGCGACTTAAAAAACTCGGTGTCGATGCCGACACCGTCCGCCGTATGGACGAGCGCATTGCCATGGTCGAGGCCAAAGAGCGCAGCATGACGGTGCTGAACGCCGACGGCATCACCACAACCGACGCCGCAGGTGAACGCACGCCTTTCTTTTGCAGCGGCTGCCCGCACAACACCTCCACCCGCGTGCCCGAAGGCTCTCGCGCGCTGGCCGGCATCGGGTGCCACTACATGACGGTGTGGATGGACCGCAGCACCGTCACCTTCAGCCAAATGGGCGGCGAAGGCGTGGCCTGGGTGGGCCAAGCGCCCTTCACTACCGACAAGCATGTGTTCGCCAATTTGGGTGATGGCACTTACTACCACTCGGGCCTGTTGGCGGTGCGCCAAAGCTTGGCCGCAGGCGTGAACATCACCTACAAAATTTTGTTCAACGACGCGGTGGCCATGACGGGCGGCCAGCCGGTGGACGGCACCTTGCGTGTGCCCGAGATGACGCGCGAGCTGGAAGCCGAAGGCGTGAAGAAGATTGTGGTGGTGACGGACGAACCAGAGAAGTACGACGGCGTCACCAACCTCGCGCCTGGCGTGACGGTGCATCACCGCGATGATTTGGACACCATCCAGAAGCAACTGCGCGAGATCGAAGGCTGCACCGTCATCGTCTACGACCAAACCTGCGCCACCGAAAAACGCCGCCGCCGCAAGCGTGGCACGCTGGTGGAACCGGCCAAGCGCGTGGTCATCAACGAGCTGGTGTGCGAAGGCTGCGGCGACTGTTCGGTGCAAAGCAATTGCCTCAGCGTCGAGCCGATAGAAACCGAATTCGGCCGCAAGCGCCGCATTAACCAAAACACCTGCAACAAAGACTATTCGTGCGTGAAAGGCTTTTGCCCAAGCTTTGTCACCGTGGAAGGCGGGCAGATGAAAAGCGCCAAAAAAGCAGCCCATCAGCGACCCGACCCGTTCGCCTTGCCCGCCCTGCCTCAGCCGCGTTTGCCTCAATGCGAAGCGCCGTGGGGCATCGTGGTGGCGGGCGTGGGCGGCACTGGCGTCATCACCATTGGCCAGCTACTGGGCATGGCGGCGCACCTGGAAGGCAAAGGCATCGTCACGCAAGACGCGGGCGGCTTGGCACAAAAGGGCGGTGGCACCTGGAGCCACATTCAAATTGCCAACCGTGTCGAAGCCATTTCGACCACCAAAGTGGGCACCGCCGAAGCCGACTTGGTGATTGGCTGCGACCCCATCGTCAGCGCCAACAAAGCCACCGTGACGGTCATGCGCATGGGCCGCACTTATGTGGCCTTGAACACCCACGGCACGCCTACGGCCGCGTTTGTGACCAACCCGAATTGGCAGTTCCCCGCCGCCAACTGCGACACCGCCATTGCGGCTGCGGTGGGTGCCGAACATGTGGGCCGGGTGGATGCAGATTTGCTGGCCGTGCAACTGGTCGGCGACTCGCTGTACACCAACCCGTTGATGCTGGGCTACGCATGGCAGCAAGGCCGCATTCCGCTCAGCCAAGCGGCTTTGATGCGGGCCATTGAGCTGAACAACGTGCAGGTCGAAAACAACAAACTGGCGTTTGAATGGGGCCGCCGCGCCGCGCATGACCTGCCTGCCGTGTTGGCCACTTTGGCTCCGGCGCAAGTCATCACCTTCACCAAAAAAACCGGCCTGACCGAGATGGTGATGAAAAGAGTCGAGCATCTGACTGGCTATCAAAACGCAGCCTATGCGGCGCAGTACCAAGCCTTTGTGACCAAAGCGCAAGCCGCAGAGGCCAAGCTCGACAGCACCAAGTTGACCGAAGCCGTGGCGCGCTATTTGTTCAAACTCATGGCCTACAAAGACGAGTACGAAGTGGCCCGCCTGCACACCGACAAAAGCTTCTTGAACAAAGTGGCGTCGCAGTTTGAAGGCGACTACAAATTGCACTATCACCTGGCCCCGCCGATGATCGCCAAAACCAACGACAAAGGCGAACTCATCAAGCAGCCGTTTGGCCCGTGGATGCTCACCGCCTTCGGCGTGCTGGCCAAACT
>JANPNT010000152.1:0-13268 GCA_031427655.1 Burkholderiales bacterium | reverse complement strand
ACTTGATTGCGTCTTCCGGCTTTTGAAATTGTGCTGCGGCAGGCAGCGCAACGACGGCACCAATCAAGGTGGCGGCAACAAGGGCGATGGCTTTCATGGACAAACTCCTGGGGGCGGTAGGGAAAATTGGTTGCTGGCGCTGTCGTCGGATGCGCCGCGTCAGTGTAATCAGCAGGCTGCCGCCGATGCGCATAACACGGGGCACCAGTCAGCTTTGTGCGTCTGTCGCGTTATCGTCAAGATTCTGATTTGAGCAAAGGTGCCGCGTGAGACCGACCATGCAAACTGTTCGTGTTTGGGATCTGCCCACCCGAGTTTTTCATTGGGCGCTGGCCTTTTGTGTGTGCGGCTCCGTCGTGAGCGCGAAGCTCGGGGGTAACGCGATGGTGTGGCACTTCCGCTTCGGATATTTGATCTTCGCGCTGCTGCTGTTTCGATTGGTCTGGGGGTTGCTGGGCGGGCGCTGGTCGCGCTTTGCGAACTTTGCTTTTTCGCCTTTCGCAACTTTGCGTTACTTGCGCGGAAAAAGCGAACCTCAAGACCAGCATGACGTCGGACACAGCCCCTTGGGCGCGCTGTCGGTGTTTGCGGTGTTCGGTATCTTGGCGGCTCAAGTGGCCACGGGCTTGTTTGCCGATGACGAGATCTCCAACACCGGCCCGCTCATCAAATTCGTCAGCAACGCCACCAGCCTGCTGCTCACCAAATGGCACAAGACTTACGGTCAGTGGACCATCCTCACCCTGGTGGTTTTGCATGTGGCGGCGATCGCTTTTTATGTGCTCTGTGAAAAGCGCGACCTGCTGCGCGCCATGGTGTCGGGCGACAAACAATTGCCTGCGGCAACACTGGTCTCCACCGACTCACTGAACACTCGCGTTAGCGCAGCCTTGCTGTTCGGGTTGTGTGCCGCGGGCGTGGCTTGGCTGGTGCAGCTTGGCGGCTAGACTGGCCCCTCAGAAACCTTCCACCTTTTGAATGATCGCGCACGACACCACTGAAGTTCACAAAGCTCCTGACGTTCCCGAGATCCGTCTGGTCGTCGCGGTCGGGGCCGATCTTCTGGATCAAACGCGAGAGATGTTTCGCGACTACGCGGCAAGCTTGAACATCGACCTGTGCTTCCAAAATTTCGATGCGGAGTTAAATGAATTGCCGGGTGACTACGCCGCACCTGGAGGCCATTTGCTGCTGGCGTTTGTGGGCGATGCGTTGGCCGGTTGCGGCGCTTTTCGCGGCATCGGCGATGTCGACTACGCCAACGCCTGCGAAATGAAACGTCTGTTTGTTCGTTCAGAGTTCCGCAGCCTGGGTCTGGGTCGTTTGCTGGCGCAAACGCTGTTCGATGAAGCCAAACGCAGCGGCTACTCCGCCATGCTTCTCGACACTTTAGACGACATGGAATCCGCACGCAGTCTTTATGCGACCTTGGGGTTTGTCGAAATTCCGCCCTACTACTTCAACCCGATTGCGGGGGCGCATTACTTGAAAGCTGAACTGTGACGCTGCTGGTCAAGAGCGTGAACGTGGGCGTGGCGCGCCGTGTGGACATCAACGGCCGCGCGGTAATGAGCGCCATCGGCAAGCGCAGCGTCACAGGCCCTCTCGCCGTTGAAGCCATGGGCCTGGCGAGCGATGAACAAGCCGACCTGACCGTGCACGGCGGCTTGAGCAAAGCGGTCTACGCCTACCCCATTGAGCACTACGCGTTTTGGCAAACCGTGCGCGCGCAGGCCCAGGTGTCGCTGTGGGATGAAGCGATGCCACCTGGTTTCATGGGCGAGAACCTGACGCTGTCGGGTCTATTGGAAAGCGAAGTTTTCATCGGTGACGTGCTGCGCTTCGCCAACTGCCAATTGGCGGTGAGTGAGCCGCGTTACCCGTGTTTCAAATTCAATGCGGCCATGGGCTTCAAACAGGCCAGCAAGTTGATGGCAGCCAATGCGTGGTGCGGGTTTTACTTGGCTGTGCGCGAGCCGGGCAACATCAGCGCAGGCGAGGCGTTTGAGCTGGTGCCTGGCCCGCGCGAAGTCGGCATCACCGAGTTGTTTCGGGCGCGCGTGTCGAAGTCGTTGTAGCGCGTTCATACAGCGCTGCTAGAGTTCGCTCGACGCGGCGCACTGTGCGTTGCAGTCCCCAAAAATCAAACCCAAGGAGCCACCATGAGTCTTATCAGTTTCTTCAAAGATGCCGGTCAAAAATTGTTCGGTCACAAAGACGCAGAAGCCGCCGCCAAGCAGGCTCAGGCCGCTCCCGATGACGCTGCACTGCAAGCTGCGTCAGCGGCGGCCAATCAGTCGGCTGCCGCAGCCATCATGACCTACATCGGCACGCAAAATTTAGACACCAGCGCCTTGACAGTCGAATTTGACGGTGCCAGCGGCAGCGTGATGGTCTCGGGCGTGGTGCCTGACCAAGAGACCAAAGAAAAGATCTTGCTGTGCTGCGGCAACGTGACCGGCGTGGGCCAGGTCAACGAACTCATCACGGTCGATGCACCGGCTGAGGAATCGCGCTACCACACCGTTGAGCGCGGCGACACGCTGTCGGCCATCGCCAAGACTTACTACGGCGACGCCAATAAATACCCGGCCATCTTCGAAGCCAACAAACCCATGCTGAGCCACCCGGACAAAATTTATCCGGGCCAGATGCTGCGCATTCCGGGCTGATCTTTCAGCCTGCAGGCAGGTTCAACGCGAGGCAGCGCTTGGCAAGAACTCGGCGTAATCCGTGTAGCCCTCGGCCCCACCGCCGTACAAGGTTTTGGGGTTCATCTTGGTCAACGGCGCGTCGGCTTTCAGCCGAGCCACCAAATCGGGGTTGCTGATGAAGGCGCGGCCAAAGGCCACCACATCGGCATCGCCGTTTGCCACAACGTCCAGCGCCATCTGCCGCGTGTAGCCGTTGTTGACCATCCAAGTACCGCTCGGGTTGCCCGCCATGTAGCGGCTGCGCAGTGCGGTGTAGTCAAACGGCGCCACTTCGGGTGCCAAGTCACGTGCGCCGCCGGTCTGGCCTTCAATCACATGCAAAAACGCCAGCTTCAGCGGCGCGAGCTGTTCCACCGCTGAGTTGAACAGCGCCTGCGCATTGCTGTCTTGCTGCGCATCGTTCACTGGGGTGATGGGGCTGAGACGCACACCCGTTCGGCCCGCACCCACCTCGTGCGCCACTGCTGTCATGACCTCGACCAACAAGCGCGTGCGGTTGGCGATGGAGCCGCCGTAGGCGTCGGTGCGGTCGTTGATGCTGTCGCGCAAAAACTGGTCGATGAGGTAGCCGTTGGCGGCGTGAACTTCCACGCCGTCAAACCCGGCTTGAACGGCACAGCGTGCGGCGTGGCGGTAGTCGGCCACAACGCGCGGCAGCTCGTCCAAGCGCAGCGCACGCGGGGCCGACACATCGACAAAACCGTCGGTGGTGAAGGTTTTCGCAACCGCAACTTTGGCCGTGCTCGACACCGGTGCTGCGCCGCCTGCTTGAAGCGACACATGCGAGATGCGCCCCACATGCCACAGCTGCAGCGCGATCTTACCGCCGGCCGCGTGGACGGCGTCGGTGATCTTGCGCCAGCCGGCCACTTGCTCGGGCGAGTAGATGCCGGGAGTGTCCAGGTAGCCCTGGCCTTCGCGGCTGATTTGGGTGGCCTCGGCAACGATGAGCCCAGCGCTGGCGCGTTGAACGTAGTACGTCAACGCCAACTCAGACGGCACTTGGTTCGCGCTGGCGCGGTTGCGGGTGAGTGGGGCCATGACGATGCGGTTGGCCACGGCGATGTCGCCGATGTGGGTGGGTTCGAACAAGGAGGTCATAGGCTTTGCGTCAGTGAACAAAAGTCCGCAAGGGTAGCCAATTACAGTCGCAGGCTGTTCTTTGCCGCCGGACGCACCCACCATGCTCGCCTACCGCCATGCCTTTCACGCAGGCAACCACGCCGACGTTCTAAAGCACACCGTGCTGACCATGGTGCTGCGCTACATGAACCAGAAGGACAAGTCCTATCGCATGGTGGACACCCACGCCGGTGCAGGCGGCTATTCACTGGAAGGCCGTTACGCCCAGAAAAAAGGCGAGTTCGAGCAAGGCATTTCGCGCCTGTGGAGCCGCGACGATTTGCCGCCCGCCGTGGCCGACTACGTGAGCTTGGTCAAGCAGTTCAACCCCGAGGGCCAGATGGAGCAGTACCCCGGCTCGCCGGCGTTTGCCAAGATGCTGTTGCGTAGCCAAGACCAACTCCGCATGTTTGAACTGCACCCCACTGACCACAAAATTCTGTCGGCCTACCTGGGCGACACACGCGGCGCCGAGGTGTTTGATACCGACGGCTTTGAGGGCTTGAAGGGCCAAGTGCCGCCCAGCAGCCGTCGCGGTTTGGTGTTGATGGACCCAAGCTACGAAGGCCACGGCGACTACGGCCGGGTGATTGCCTCGCTGCGCGAAGCGCTGCTGCGCTTTGCCGAAGGCGTCTACATGGTTTGGTACCCGCAGGTGCAAAAAGTAGAAGCCGCCACCTTGCCGCGCCGCTTGGAAGGTTTGGCCCCAAAAGGCTGGTTGCATGCGCGATTGACGGTGCAAGTGCCCGATTCGCAAGGCTACGGCCTGGCAGGCAGCGGCGTGTTCATCTTGAACCCGCCCTACACCTTGCACGATGAATTGGCCACAGTATTGCCTTACCTCACCGACGTGCTGGGCCAGTACGACGGTGCGAACTATTTGCTAGAGCAACGCGTGGTTTGAACTCGTTGGAGTGTGCGAAGTGGCCGATGAAATCAGGACGCACTCCATGACAATCGGCGGCAAGGAGTTCCCAGCATGACCTTGTCTTTCAGCCGCGCCGCCCTCGCCCGCATCCTTCCCTTTGTCGCCTTCATGGTGCTGCTGGCTTTGCGCGGGGCGATGCCCGCCGACGGTTCTTGGGGCATCGACCCCAAATGGGTTTACGGCATCACCGTGCTGGTGGTCGGCGCTCTGCTGGCTTGGTACTGGCGCGAATACGGTGAGCTGTCGGCTCAGCTGCTGCCCGACTTCAAAGAGTTCGCTTTGGCTGTCGTTGTGGGCGTGCTCGTGTTCGCGCTGTGGATCAACCTGGACGCGCCGTGGATGCGCTTGGGCGAAGCCAGTGCCATCTTCATTCCGGTCGATGCGAATGGCCAATTGCAATGGCCTTTGCTGATCGTGCGCTGGATGGGCGCTGCGCTGTTGGTGCCGGTGATGGAAGAACTTTTTTGGCGCTCGTTCCTGATGCGCTGGGTCGAGAACCCGCAGTTTGAATCGGTTGTGCCGCAGCGCGTGGGCTTGAAGGCCGTGGTGCTGTCGACCTTTGTGTTTGTGCTGGCGCACACCTTGTGGCTGGCAGCCATCGTGGCGGGCTTGGCTTATGCGTGGTTGTATGTGCGCACCGGCAAACTGTGGGTGCCGATCATTGCGCACGCGGTGACCAACGGCGTGCTTGGTCTGTGGGTGGTGATGACGGGGAAATGGGCCTTCTGGTGACGCCACCAAACATCGGCCCACTGAAAGGCCTGAAGGTCATCGAGCTGGGCCAACTCATCGCGGGCCCGTTTGCCGCCAAAACACTGGCGGATTTCGGTGCCGAAGTCATCAAGATTGAACCTCCCGTCACCGGGGATCCGCTGCGTCAATGGCGCTTGCTGCCAACGGCACCAGCGTGTGGTGGCAGGTTCAGTCGCGCAACAAACAAAGCGTGGCGCTTGATTTGAAAGACCCGGCCTCGCGCGACACCGTTCGGGCCTTGATTGCTGAAGCCGACGTGCTGATCGAGAACTTCAAGCCCGGCGTGATGGAAGACTGGGGGCTCGGATACGAGCAATTGAGCGCCACCAACCCCGGCCTCATCATGCTGCGCATCAGCGGCTACGGCCAAACCGGGCCTTACAAAGACCGCCCCGGCTTTGGCGTGGTGGCCGAGGCGATGGGCGGTTTGCGGCACCTGACGGCTGAACCCGGGCGCGTACCGGTGCGGGTGGGCGTGAGCATCGGCGACACCTTGGCGTCATTGCACGGTGTGATTGGCATCCTCATGGCCATGCAGCATCGCCACAGCAGCATCAGCGAAGACGCGCCCAAGGGCAGAGGCCAGGTCATCGATGTGGCGCTGTACGAGGCCGTTTTCAATTGCATGGAAAGCCTGCTGCCCGAGTACAGCGCCTTCGGTGCCGTGCGTGAAGCGGCGGGCTCCGCCTTGCCCGGCATTGCACCGAGCAACGCCTATCCGTGCGCCGACGGCTGGGTGCTGATTGCGGGCAACGGCGACTCGATCTTCAAACGTCTGATGAGCGCCATCGGCCGCAATGATTTGGGAGCCGACGCGGCACTGGCGGGCAACGCAGGGCGCGTGAATCGAGTGACCGAGATTGACGCCGCGATCGGTGCGTGGACATCACCGCGCAGCGTCATCGATGTGCTCGACGTTTTGAACCAGGTCGCCGTCCCTGCCGGTCGCATCTACACAGCCAAAGACATTGCCGAAGACCCGCACTACCGCGCGCGCGGCATGGTCCAAAGCGTCAATACCGCTGACGGTTTGACGCTGGATGTGCCCGGCATCGTGCCCAAATTGAGCCTCACACCGGGGGCCATCACACGGCGTGCGCCAAGTTTGGGTGAAGACACGGATGCGGTGCTTCAGGCGCTGAAAAATCGGCGCTCGCCAGCAGATTCGCAGGGGCCAATTCAGGCGCCCAAATGAACATAGATCACCCCAACCAATTTGCCCTGCTGAAGCAGCGCCGCTTCGCGCCTTTTTTCTGAACTCAATTCCTCGACGCGGCCGACGACAAGCTGTTCAAGTTCACCTTCACCGTGATGGTGCCCTGCCAGCCTCAGGTCAGTTGGTTTTTTGATCACCGGTTTGCTCAACGCGGTGGTGGCGTTTTACAGCTCCATGTTGGTGCCGGAATACCTGCCGCGCTTCGTGGCGTTTTTGCTCACACGCCGCGACTATCGCTTCAAAGCATCCAGACAGATGGACGAGCCCGCGTTCGCGAACTGGATACGGGCCAATAACGAGCCGCGTTGAGCCCGCTTCAGCGCCTAAACCCCGCGCGCCCTGTCTTCCTTGAAGCGTTTCACAAACGCCGACAACGCTCCGACGTCCAGCGCCTCGCGCACCTCGCGCATCAAATTCAAGTAGTAATGCAGGTTGTGAATGCTGGCCAGCATGGGCCCCAGCATTTCGCCGCAGCGTTCTAAGTGGTGCAAGTAGGCGCGGGAAAAACCACCTGTTCCCGCAGAACTGATGGCCGCGCCCGCCACGCCCGAGCTCCCCGCACAGGTGTAGCAAGTGCAGGTGGAGTCGAGCGGCTGGGCATCGGTTTTGTGGCGCGCATTGCGAATTTTCAAGTCACCGAAGCGGGTAAATAAATGACCGTTGCGGGCGTTGCGGGTGGGCATGACGCAGTCGAACATGTCCACGCCTGCGAGCACGCCGTCGATCAGGTCTTCGGGCGTGCCCACGCCCATCAGGTAACGCGGTTTGTCTGATGGCAATTGCGGGGCAATGTGAGTGAGCACTCGCAGCATGTCGGCTTTGGGCTCACCGACGCTCAAGCCGCCGAGAGCGTAGCCGGGCAAGTTCAGTGCCGCCAAGCCGGCCAGCGATTCATCGCGCAGGCCTTCAAACATGCCGCCTTGAACGATGCCAAACAGAGCGTTCGGGTTTTCGCCGCGCTGGAATTCAGCCAAGCAGCGGTGCGCCCAGCGCAGGCTCAGTTCCATCGATGCGCGCGCCTGTGCCTCGGTGGTGAGCACGCCTTGGGTGTCATAGGGAGTGCATTCATCGAACTGCATGACGATGTCAGAGTTCAAGGTGCGCTGCACTTGCATGCTCACTTCGGGTGTGAGGAAGAGCTTGTCGCCGTTCACAGGTGAGGCAAACCGCACGCCTTCTTCGCTGATTTTTCGGGTCTCGCCGAGCGACCACACCTGAAAGCCGCCACTGTCGGTGAGGATGGGTTTTTGCCAATTCTCGAAGCCGTGCAGGCCGCCGAACTGCGCCAGGATGTCCACGCCAGGACGCAGCCACAGGTGAAAGGTGTTGCCCAAAATGATTTGCGCGCCCATGGCGTCCAGCGACGTGGGCATGACGCCTTTGACCGTGCCGTAGGTTCCCACCGGCATGAAGACGGGCGTTTGCACCACGCCGTGATTGAGGGTGAGGCGGCCGCGCCTCGCCTCGCCATCGGTTTTGAGCAGGTCGAATTTCAGCATCTGCGGATTGTCGAGCCGAAGTCGAGCCGAAGCGGCAATTGAAAACCTTGAGCGCAGATTGCGGCGCTTTCAAGCCACTTATCCGGCTATCAAAAGCGCGACAAAAAACCAGACTAAAGGCATCACTCAACCACTGGACATCTCATGAAATTGCGTTTGCTGGCTTCGGCTTTGGTTTCTGCTCACTTGTTGACAGCCTGCGGTGGCACCACGGAAGCGGAAGATACGCTGGCCACGGCAGGCACCAGCTTGAACGGCGTGGCGTCCAAAGGCCCGTTGAAAAAAGCGCTGGTCAAGGCCTACGCAATTGACGCGGCAGGGGTGGTGTCGGCCACCGAGCTGGCCAGCAAACTCACGGACGACACCGGCGCCTACACGCTGGATTTGGGCTCGTACTCTGGCACGGTGCAGCTGGTGGTCACCGCCACTGTCGACACCAAAACCGCCGACGAAGCCACCGGCTTGGACGTGGTGTTGCCGATCGACTTCAAGCTGCACGCCAACACCGTGGTGAATCCGCTGGCCGCAGGGGGCAGCAACAAAATTCAGTCCGCGTCGATCACGCCTTTCACTGAGTTGGCCCACAACATTGCCAAGGATTCGGGCGGCATTACCGCCGCCAACATCGTCAAGGCCAACACCGTGGTGTTTGATTTGATCGGCGTTGACCCTGTCGCCACCAGACCGCTGGATGCAACCGTCGCCGCGCCGGTAGATGCCACCGATGCGCAAAAACGATATGCGCTTTTTAACGCGGCAGTGTCCAGAATGGCCAGCTCGTTGCCCATGACAGCAGACAGCAAAACGCTGGATTGCTTCACCGCCGCAGCCGACAACGTGGGCAAGAAGATTCAGTGCGCCACGCAGCAGATTGCCACCTCGGTCACCGTCACACCGGCCAACAGCTCCAACACCCAAGCACGGCCCGCGTTCAACCCCAAGCTGGCAGGCTTCGCCGCAGCGTTGGTGAGCGTCGCTGCTGACCCCAAGATCAACAAAACCGACGTGAAGATACCTCCTGACGACGCGCTGGTGAAGGAGATCAAGAAAACTGAAGTCAAAGCGGCCGAGAACAAACCGCCGGTGGGCGTGACGCCGGAGCCCGGACCCGCGCCTGCACCTGCACCTGCTGCGCCACCACCCGCGCCGACGGCCCAAGCGGTCGACGTCGCGGCCGCCAAAGCGTTTGTGTCGCGCCTGCGTTCCAACGCCGCCGCATTGAAAAATGGCCCTCTCGAAACCGGTATCACCGACGGCGTGAAAGCCTTTGGCGATTCGCTGCAAAACGAAGCGGCCGCGGTAACGCGTCAAACCGCTGGCATGGCGCGCTTGAGCGACATTGCGATTCAACTGTGGTCAGACTACAAAGGCAGCTTCACGACCAACCCGAACTCGGCGGCCATCCCTGGATTCACCGGCGGCTGCACTGTTTTTGAAGGCAACTTCCCAGGGCAATTCGGCACAGCAGATGGCGCAGCGTATGCGAGCACCGCAGTGACGACCACCAGCACAACGGCGGCCACTTGGGTGGGCTGTTCACTGAATCAAGGCAACACGCTGAACGGTGCCACGCAGTACCGACAGAGCATTCTGTTCAATATGTCGGCGGGCACCTCGACAGCGTCTGTTCTCAACGGCGCGACAACCGACACGACCAGTGCGGTGCCGTACATCGCGGTGTCACGCAAGCGCTACGCAGACGGGGCGACCCTTTATCAAAAGAACCTCACACCCACCTTGAGGGGCGTGGCGGGATTTGTGCAAATCAACGGCTCACTCACCGGAGTTTCCATGGTCGGCGATTTGCCCCCGAGCATGCGCACCGACGGCAGTCTGCTGGCTGAGCGTTACACCGTCAACGTGAACGGCTTGGTCAGTCACTTGCCCAGCGGCGCATACAAAGCGGCGTTCACCAGCGGCCGCTTTGGCGTGGTGCCTGTGGGCGGCACAGCCGAGTCTTTGACGCTCGACTTGTCGCCGCAAGGCACCAGCGTTGTGGTCATCGCAGCAGACAGCAGCAATGCCGCTCAAGTGGCAGACACCATCATTAACGTGGCCGCCTCCATCAGCACCGCGAAAGGTGAGCTGAAAGGCAGCCTGTTGGCCGACCGCTTCACCACCAGCGCGGCGGGTGGGTTGGTGCTGGGCCGCTTGAAGTTCATGGGCAGCATGGGCGTCGCACCGGTCTTGGCGTCGGGGACGGGCGCTGTCACGCCGTGGTTGAACGGCATGCTGGAGATCACCAACAACAACTCGAGTGGCAACGTTCGCGTGGTGAGTTTCGAAGGCAGCATGAACTTGCCGCAGCGACCCACCGCGTCGTTGAATGTGTCGATCACTGAAACACCGGCCACTGTCACGACAGCAGTGAACTACAGCTTGAGTGGTCGTTACGTGCAAAGCGGCGTGACCGTTCAGCTCAGCGGCACGCAAAACAGCAATGGCACTTCGGCCACCTTTGCCGATGCCAGCGGCGTGTCGGTGTCGGTCAGCTCTGGCGCGGCCAGCGCCAACATCACCGTGAACGGCCGTCAAACGGCGGTGATCGACAAAACGCTGAAGCGCATCACTTACATCGACGGCAGCTTTGAGTCTTGGGTTTGAAGCGAAGAAGGGGGAAGTTCTTGAACGGCCTTCCCTGCACATGATCATGAAACCCTTAACCCGTGCGGCGTTTTGCGTGGCGGTTTTGTCTCACGCTACCGGCGCGGTCGCAGCCACCGAGGGCGATGCTTTGTGGTCGGCCATGCCCGTGGCGCGCCTGCCCGAAAGGATGCCGGTGTCGTCCGACAACACCTGGCGTGTCAAAGCGCTGGCCACTCAGTTCGAAGCCAGCGATGCGACACCTGTGCGCGCACTGTCGGGCGACTGGTTGCGTTACCACCCGCGCGAGGGGCGCAACGCGGCGCTGCAATCGGCACGGTTGGAACTGACAGCCTCGCGCGCGCTGTGGGAGGTGGGCACCGCAGTGCGCAGCGACATCGTCATCGACGGCGCACGCGGGGCATTCGACATCGTTCACGCCTACAAACAAAAACTCACCCCCGCATCAGGCAGCAGCTTTGATCTAGACGCCAACGAACAAGGCGTGATTTGGGCCGGTCTGCGCGGCGCGCGCACCTGGGTGCTCCGGCCCGGAACCGATCACGGCGTGCAACTCACCACGGCAGCCACGCTGCTGTCGGTGCGCCGCATTCAACTCACCAACGTCACCGGCAATGCGCAGTACGGCAGCGCGGCAGGCTTTGACTTCCAAGCGCAAACCAAGCGGCAAGACTCGCACGTTCAATTTGGCGGCTACGGTAAGCCGTCTTCCGTGGGCAGCGGCTACACCGCCGACATCGGCTTGCTGTGGACACCGTCACCCCACAGCTTTGTGAACCTGTCGATCAGCGATGTGTGGTCGCGGTTGCGCGTCAAGCAAGTCGCCACCGAACACATGAGCGCGTCGTCCGGCACACGCCAGCTGGACAGCAACGGCTACTTGGACTACCAACCGCTGTTGAACGGGCAAGTCAGCGCGCAAGACGTGTCGCTCCGGCTGAAACGCAAGTCCTCACTCAGCGCGGGCACCCGGCTTGACCTGACCGCCTCCACCTCGGCCGTGGTCGGCGCGCGCTGGGAACAAATGGCTGGCATCCACGTGCCTTCGGTCTGGGCTGCGCTGCCGTTGTCATCGAGCTTGACTTTGCAGCTGGACGCCGACACCCGCTTCAAGTCATTCGGCGTGGGTTTGACGGGCCGCTATGGCGCGCTGATGCTGCGCAGCCAAAGCGCCAGCGTGAGCGCATCACGCGCACTCGGTTGGCAGGCGTCGCTTAACTTGCCTTGGTGAAGTTACCTGGGTTGCGCTGCAAGATCATCGCGTCGCCGTAGCTGAAAAACCCGTAGCCTTGCTCGATGGCGTGGCGGTACAAGTTCATCACGTGCTCGTAACCTGCCAGCGCGCTGACCAGCATCAACAGCGTGCTTTTGGGCAAGTGAAAGTTGGTGATAAGCACGTCCACCACTTTGAACTCGAAGCCCGGCGTGATGAAGATGGACGTGTCACGGCTGCCTGCGAGCAAGTGTCCCCTTTCGGCGGCCGACTCCAAGGCCCGCAAGGTCGTGGTGCCGACCGACACGACGCGCCCGCCCTTCGCTTTCGTGGCTGCAATCGCATCCACCGTGGCCTGCGGCACGTCAAACCATTCGCTGTGCATCGCGTGCTCGGACAGGTTTTCGGTGCGCACGGGTTGAAAGGTACCGGCGCCCACATGCAAGGTCACATGCGCCGTGTTGACGCCTCGCAGCTTCAACGCCGCCATCACGCCTTCGTCAAAGTGCAACGCAGCGGTCGGCGCTGCCGCTGCACCGGGCTGTGAAGCGAAGATGGTTTGGTAGCGGCGCTCGTCATCGGCGTCATCGGAATGGGTGATGTAAGGCGGCAGCGGCACGTGGCCGTGCGCTTCGATCAAGGCGAAGGGCTCGCTGGGAAAGCGCAAGCGAAACAGTGAATCTTGCGGGCCTGCGCGGCCCAGCACTTCGGCGTCGAAGCCGCTGCCATGTCCTTCAAACCGCACCACGCCGCCGGCCTTCGGCGACTTGCTGGCGCGCAGATGCATCAGCACTTCATGGTTCGGCAACACGCGCTCGACCAAGGCTTCGACCTTGCCGCCGCTCAGCTTCGCACCCACTTTCTTGCCCAACAGGCGCGCCTTGATGACACGGGTGTTGTTGAACACCAGCAAATCGCCGGGTTGAAGCAGGCTGGGCAAGTCGCGAAAGCGGCGGTCTACCGGCACGTCGGCGCGGCCGTCCAACAAACGTGAGGCGCTGCGCTCGGCGGCGGGATGCTGCGCAATCAGCTCGGGCGCAAGCTCGAAATCGAAGTCACGCAAATGGAACTGACGCATTGAGGGGGTCATGCTGTGGGAAAGGCAAAATTGTCCCATGCCCGTTGCCGACTCCCCACCCGAAACGCCACCCGAAGCGCCACCCAAAGCGCTGTCCAAACCGCCACCCAAAGCGCCACCCAACGTCGCCCCAGCCAAGCC
>JANPNT010000151.1:0-3104 GCA_031427655.1 Burkholderiales bacterium | reverse complement strand
CGACGCGGTTTGCCAGTTGCCGTTGTTGGCCTGCGCCAGCGCGGGGCTGAGGATCAAAACAGAAGGAATACCCACTTTGCTCGACATCGAAACACCCAACGTAAATTCACAGCGCATGCGCCATGCGGGCAAGGGTTTGCTGTCGCTTGCGTTGATGGACTCCAGAAATCATACGTTGCGCTGGATGGCGGCTTATGAAGAGGCTTTGGCTGCGCGCAATTTCGTGGTGCCACAGGGTTTGGAGGTGAACCCGCCGGTTTGGGAGCTGGGCCACATTGGTTGGTTCCAAGAGTGGTGGATTGCGCGCAATGTGCAGCGCCAGCGCGGCTCAAGCTGCGACCCCACGTTGCCGCGTTTGGCGTCGCTGGAAGCTCAAGCCGACCGTTGGTACGACTCGACGCACGTGCCACACGCCAGCCGATGGACTTTGGACCTGCCCGATTTGCAGGCCACCAAGCAGTACCTGGCCGACACCATGGAAGTGACCCTGGAACTGTTGGAAGGCGCGGATGCAGGTGACGAAAAAAGCGACGACGCGCTGTATTTTTACCGCCTGGCTTTGTTCCATGAAGACATGCACGGCGAAGCCTTCGCGCACATGGCGCAGACGCTCGGTATCAAACTCAGCAACCCCAAAGAATTGATGACTCCGCTGAGCAATATGGCGATGCGTGAGCCGCTGTTGTTCCCGGCCACGCGCTGGTCGCTGGGCAGCATGCCGGGCGGCTTTGTGTTCGACAACGAAAAGTGGGGCCATGAGTTGGCTGTGCCTGAATTTGAGATCGACGCGCAAGCGGTCACCTGGGCGCAATACACCGAGTTTGTGGAAGACGGCGGCTACGACGAAGAGCGCTTTTGGTCGTCAACGGGTTGGGCCTGGGTGCACAACCAAGAACGCCGCACGCCGCGCCATGTCGAGCAAATGCGCCAGGGTGTTTTGCAGCAGCGCTTTGGCCGCCTGGCGCGCGTGCCTTTGCAGCAAGCCGCCTTGCACGTGAGTTGCTATGAAGCCGAGGCGTGGTGCCGTTGGGCCGAACGTCGACTACCGACAGAGGTGGAATGGGAAGTGGCAGCACACGCCGGTGCTTCGCGTGGCTTTCGTTGGGGCGAGGTGTGGGAGTGGACGGCCACCAATTTCCGCGCGTATCCGGGCTTCACGCCCGACCCGTATACGGACTATTCGCTGCCCTGGTTCGGCACGCACCGCGTGCTTCGCGGCGCCTCGTTCGCCACCCGCGAGCGCATGAAAAGCGCCAAGTACCGCAACTTTTATTTGCCGTGGCGCGATGATGTTTTCAGCGGGTTCAGGAGCTGTGCCGTGTAGTGGGATGTTGACTCCCCAATTGCTTGGCGTGGCTAGCACGCCGCCAATCAACGGCTGCTCGATGTCAAATTTCCACGCCATCTTGCCGATGTCCATGTCCACCGCGGCCAAGCGACGCAACGCCGCAAGCGCTGTTCAGTTCTGCCGCGTCAAGCGCCGTCAATTTGAATGCCGCCTACGAGCACGGTCAGATCGCCCTGATGTGGGCCGCAGGGCAAGGCCACGTCGGCACGGTGAAGATGTTGTTGGCGCGCGGTGCCGAAACCTCGTTGCGCGACGACCGAGGTTTGACGGCGCTTAATGTCGTAAAAGCGTCGGCCCCAGCCACAGCACCCGCGCCGCGCAGGCCGGGGTAGTGGCCACGTTGTCAGCCCTGCGGTAAGCCGCTCGCCGACAATCGGCGGGTGAAACTGACCTGTCCCGTTGCATCTTGAGTTCCATTTTTGAAAGCCTGCAAGCCGCGCTGCAGTTGATTCACCAAGCCGACGCCAACTTGATGCGCACGGTGGGCTTGTCCATCGCCGTCAGCGGCGCGGCTTGCCTGTGCGCATCTGGCATCGGTTTGATTGCAGGTGCAAGCTTGGCAACGGCCAAATTTCGCGGACAACGGGTGCTGATGTTGGTGTTGAACACGCTGCTTGCCTTGCCGTCGGTGTTGGTCGGTTTGGCGGTTTATTTGCTGTTGTCGCGCAGCGGGCCGCTGGGGTCGTGGGGCATTTTGTTCACGCCCAGCGCCATGGTGATTGCGCAGACGATTTTGGTGTTGCCTGTGGTGGTGGTGCTCACTCGCCAGGTCGTGGCCGACGAATTGCAGGAAGGCGATGACACCTTGCGGTCGATGGGTGCGTCCAAGTTGTTGAGGGCACTTTTGATGCTGCTGCATGAACGCTGGGCCATGCTCACGGTGATGCTGACGGCCTTCGGTCGCGCCATTGCCGAGGTCGGCGCCGTAATGATTGTTGGCGGCAATATCGACGGGGTCACCCGGGTCATGACCACGTCGATGGCGTTGGAGACCAGCAAAGGCGATTTGCCTTTGGCGATGGCGCTGGGCTTGCTGCTTTTAGCCACCGTGGCGGCGATCAACCTGGCGATTTTTGCGGCGCGCTCTTGGGGTCAGCGCGGTGCTTTCAAAACCGGGGCCGGGTCATGAACAACGCGGCTCACCCGGCGCTGTTGAGTTTGACAAACGCGGCCGTTCATTTCGGAGAAGTTCGAGCGCTGACGGCCTTGAGCATGACGGTCCACTCGGGTGAGTTCATCGCCTTGGTGGGCTCCAACGGTTCAGGCAAAACAACGCTGTTGCGTCTGCTGCACGGCCTGCTTGCCCACACCGGTCAGCGCGAAGTCGGCGCGGCAGCGGCACGGCAGGCAATGGTGTTCCAGAAGCCGTTTTTCCTGCACCTTTCGGCGCTGAACAATTTGCGTATTGCCCTGTGGCTGGCGGGTGTGCCGCGCGCGCAGCGCCATGAGTTGGCCCGGCGGGCCTTGGCGCGTGTCGGTTTGGATGACTTGCGTCAGCGCCAAGCGCGTGCTTTGTCTGGCGGCCAACAGCAGCGTTTGGCATTGGCGCGTGCCTGGGCGGTAGCGCCTCAAATTTTGTTCTTGGACGAACCCACCGCCAATCTGGACCCCTACGCAAAAAACGAGGTCGAGTCCTTGTTGCAAGGCTTTTCAAAGGAGGGCATGAGCTTGGTGATGAGCACCCACAATTTGGGCCAAGCCAAACGCTTGGCGAGTCGGGTAATTTACTTGGAGGCAGGCGTGGTGAAAGTCGATT
>JANPNT010000150.1:0-3263 GCA_031427655.1 Burkholderiales bacterium | reverse complement strand
CGCCTACACCGGCGGCAAGCCTTTCGACGCCGCGCTGCCCACCGTCGTGTTCATCCACGGTGCGCTGAACGACCACAGCGTGTGGACTTTGCTGGCGCGCTGGTTTGCCCACCACGGCCACAGCGTGCTGGCAGTCGACCTGCCCGGCCACATGCGCAGCTCAGGCCAGCCTTTGCCCTCAGTGGAGGCTTTGGCTGAGTGGACACTGGCCTTGATGGAGGCAGCGCAAGTTCAACGCGCCAGCTTGGTGGGACACAGCATGGGCTCGTTGGTGGCGCTCGAAACGGCGTCAGTTGCGCCTGAGCGCGTCAGCGCCTTGGTGATGGTGGGGACGGCGGTGCCGATGAAGGTTTCGCAGATGTTGCTGGATTTGTCGCGCGACGACCCGTTTGCCGCCATCGACATGGTGGTGACGTTTTCGCACTCCAGCTTGGCGGCGAAGCCGTCGTATCCCGGCCCTGGAAGTTGGTTGCGCGGCGGCTCACGGGCCTTGATGCGCAAGGTACAGCAGCGCAGCGAACACCGCAGTTTGTTCCACCACGACTTCAGCGTTTGCAATGACTACGCGCATGGCTTGCTCGCAGCGAAATCGGTGACCTGCCCTGCCGCCTTGATTCTGGGCAGCGCCGATCAAATGACGCAAGCCAAACAGGCACGTGAGATTGCGCTGGCATTGAACGCCACAGTTCACGAATTGGATGTCGGGCACTCGCTGATGACCGAAGCGCCCGAGCAGTTGCTGGGCATTTTGAGAGCCGTTCTGAAGTAATTTCAGCGCGGCGCTGAAATCAGTGAAACGAGGTCGTGCATCGTCAGCACGTCCAAGCGCGCATTGCGCCAAAACGCGGAAACGCTGGCGGTGTCGGTCAGCAAGGTGGCCTCCAGCAGCGGCTGCGCCAGCGTGGTGGCAGGTTCACACAACAGCACATAACGCGGCGCATCGCCTTCGTCCAAGCGCGCCACCCAGTCGATGTTCAACAGCGTTTTCAGCAGCGGCTCGACTTGCAGCGGATCGACCTGCAGCGCCATCGACAGCTGCTGCGCATTCAAGCCGTGAGCCGCTGAGGCGCGCGCGGTGTTCAGCACCCGCAACATGCTCAGCGCCAACTCAAATCGGTGCCCCGGCCCCGACGCGCGGCGCACCGATCGCATCTGCAAGCTTGGCGCATACGCCGCCACCACCGCGCCCAACAGCACCAAAACCCAGCTGATGTAGATCCACACCAAAAAAATGGGGACGGTAGCAAATGCGCCGTAGACCACCGCGTAAGTGGGCACCTGTCGCACGTACCACCCCAGCAAGCTTTTGGCAGCCTCGAAAGAAATGGCTGCAAACAGCCCACCCGCCAGCGCATGCCGCCAACGCACATGAGTGTTGGGAACGTAATGGAACAAGCTGGCAAAACCCGCCGCCAGCAGCGCAAATTCCAGCAAATTGAGCAACATGGCCACGCCACCGGGCAATGCGCCCACCACACCGCGCGAAGCAGAAATAGCGTACGAGGTGAGCGACAAACTCATGCCCAGCAACAAAGGCCCCAGCGTGAGCGCGGCCCAGTACACCAGCACCCGCTGCGCAATCGGGCGCGGCTGGCGCACCCGCCAAATGGCGTTCAAGCTGCGGTCGATGGTGAGCATCAGGGCCAGTGCCGTGACCACCAAAAAAACCAAACCGAAAGTGCCCAAGCGATTGGCCTTGCCGGCAAATTGCGTGAGTGCCGAGAGCACCGGCCGCGCAACCGAGTCAGGCACCAGGCTTTGCAGGAAGTAATTTTCCAGCGCCACTTGAAACGACGCAAACATCGGGAACGCAGAGAACAGCGCCAGCATCACCGTCACCAGCGGCACCAAGGAAATCAAGGTGGTGAAAGTCAAGCTGCCCGCAGTCAAGCCCAGACGGTCTTCACGAAAGCGCTGGCGCAGGGTGATGGCGGTATCGAGCCAAGGCCAAGTTTTCAGCGCGGCGGGCAAGCTCTTGACATGCTTGCGCCATGTCAGCTTCAGAGTGGCCTTGAAGGTCGTCGGGAGGTTCATCGCTGGCTATCATCTCAAAGCAACGCATAACCGCTGTCTTCCGCTGGCAAGCCTTTGAGCAATCTGCGATTTCTGCCCACGAATTGCTTCACCTCTGGGGTAAATGCGCTACACGCCCAATTGAGTTGGGCGGCGACACACTGGCGGCGTTGCGCCTCCTTGGGGGCAACGGCCCGCAGCGTCGTCGAGCCTGGCCAGCTCACCACCGCCCAGCCCACTCGGGCACGTCCAACCACCGTTTCAGGATGATGCGATCAATGAATGCAACGACCTCCACTCCGACCGATGCTGTGCTCGATGTGCCCAACGCGCTTCCCCCACTGATCGCGTGGACGCGCGCTGTGGCAGTTGGCAGCCTGCTGGCGCTGATCGTTTTGTGCTTGGCTTGGGAGCTGTGGCTGGCTCCCACAGGCAACAAAACCTTGGCGTTAAAAGCCCTGCCCTTGGCAATACCACTGGCCGGTTTTTTGAAGAACCGCATGTACACCTACCGCTGGGTGAGCTTATTCATTTGGTTTTACGCCACTGAAGGTTGCATCCGCGCTTACGGTGACCGGGGGCTCAGCGTGCCTTTGGCAATCGCCGAATTGGTGCTGTGTTTGATCATCTTCGCCGCTTGTTCGCTGCATGTGCGCTGGCGCTTCGCACTTATCAACGAAGCCGCAGTGAAAAAGACTGCCGCTTGATGCTGCTCGATGCCTTGCGCGAGGCCGTCGGCGCAGCGCATGTGCTGACCGAAGGCGACCTGTCGAAATACGAGTTGGACTGGCGCAAACGCTATCGCGGCAAGGCTTTGGCGGTCGTGCGGCCAGGCAACGCCGCCGAGGTGTCAACGGTGGTGAAGCTCTGTTTCGAACGCAGCGTGGGCGTGGTGGTGCAAGGCGGCAACACCGGCTTGGTGGGTGCGTCGGTGCCCGATGCCTCGGGCACGCAGCTGTTGCTGAGCCTGACCCGGCTGAACCACATTCGAGAACTTGACGCCGCTAACCTGACCATCACGGTGGAGGCCGGTTGCATTTTGCAAACCGTTCAAGAAGCCGCCGCAGCGAAAGGCTTGCTGTTTCCTTTGAGTTTGGCGGCCGAAGGCAGCTGCACCGTGGGCGGCAACTTGGCTACCAACGCAGGCGGCACGCAGGTGCTGCGCTTTGGCAATGCGCGCGAGTTGTGTTTGGGGCTGGAAGTTGTCACCTCCAACGGCGAGCTGTGGCAAGGCTTGAGCGGGCTGCGCA
>JANPNT010000149.1:0-5142 GCA_031427655.1 Burkholderiales bacterium | reverse complement strand
AACCACTGTTCCATGTCGCTGAAGGTGAAGTTGCTTTTGTCTGCCATGAGAGTTCTCTGTGTGCTGATGTGGAACGAAGCGCTTTGAAGCTTGGTTCGCGGTGAAGCTGAATCGTGCCGCTTCAGCGGTCGGGATCACGCTCACGTTCAGAGCCGTTTTCTTTATGGCGGTCGCGGTAGGACTGACACGCCGAGCCAAAGGCTTTCAACAAGCGCATGGAAACCGCATTGCTGGCCGCTTGCCATTCGGGGTGCCACTGCACACACAAGTTGAAGGCTTTGGCCTCGGGCATGGAGAAGGCTTCAATCAAACCGTCAGGCGCGCGTGCTTCCACGCGCAGGCCCGCCGCCAATCGGTTCACCCCTTGGCCGTGAACTGAATTCACTTGGAACGGTGATTTGCCCAGCACCTGCTCCAGTACGCCGCCGGGCACCACGTTCACGTTGTGTGCGAAGTCATAAGTGAGCTGTGGCGACGTGCCCGCCACGGCCCCCCGCGCCGCGGTGATCGTGCTGGCCGGGTACGTCTTGAACGGCTTGGTGCAGGCTGCCACCCAGCGCGACGTTGGCTTCCTGAAAACCGCGGCAAATGGCAAACAAGGGCAGGCCCATGGCCAAGGCGCGTGGAATCAGCGGCAAGGTCGACGCGTCTCGCGCTGGGTCGAGCGGCAGAGCAGCGTCGTACACCGCTTCATCGAAATGGCTGGGGTGAACATTCGACGGCGAACCGGTGAGGAAGACGCCGTCGGCCAAGCCCAGCCACTGTTCTAAATCAGCACTCTCGACGCTGGGCATCACCACCGGCAAGCAGCCCGCCAAGCGCACCGCGTCGAGGTATTTTTTGCCCACGACGGAAAACGCGTGTTCACCCAACACGCGGTTGCACGCAGGCACCAGCACGACGGGTTGGCGGCGTGTTGGGCTCACAGCATGTCCCTGAGTCGGTGGTACGCCATGCCCGCCACCAGCGCCGGTGTGCGCATCAACTTGCCGCCAGGAAAGCTGCGGTGTTGCAAGCGCGAAAAGGTATCGAAGCGAGTTGCGTTGCCCAAGTACACATTGCCTGCCAACAACACGTGAAAAGCACGTACCTCGCCGAGCTCGGTTTTCAAACGCACCGTCTCGCCTTGCGTCAGCACGTTCACCGTGCTGTGCCTATGTATTTTTACGCCCAGGCTGGCCGCCGCGCGTGCCGAGCCGAGGCTGTATTTCAAGGGGTTGAGATGACCTGAAGTGGTGTCGAACACACCGCTGTGAAAAGGCGGGCTGGCGTTCCACCCTGGCAAGTCAGCCTGGGCTGTCCACTGCGTTTTGAAGGGGTATTCGGCTTGAATGTGGTGCTGCCATTCGCGCACTGAGTTGGCTTTGCGCGCATTCACCGCCAATGACAAATAGCCGCTTTGCCAGTCGCACTCGATCTCGAACCGGTGACAGCGTTCTTGGATCAGTGCGATGGCCTCCGAGGTCATGGCCCAGATGCGCCGCGCCTCGATCATTCCGAGTTGCGCTTCGATGGTGGCTTGATCACAAGCCAAAGCCTCCAGCGCTTGACCGCCGTTGCGGTCCGATGCGCCCCAACCGACTTTTTTGGCTTCCAGCACCACCACGCTGTAGCCGCGGTCGGTCAACTCAATGGCGGCCGACAAGCCCGCCAAGCCACCGTCCTCCACGGCGACGTCGCAACTCACACTGTCTTGCAGCTTCGAAAAACTTTGCGTGCGCTGCACAGTGGCAGCGTAGTAAGACTTTTTTGCGAGGTCAACATCAACGCTCAGGAAGCTCATGGGGTGTGCGCTAGGCAGAGTCCTTTTGTGCAGTGGTGAGACGCAAGTTTCAAGTCGCGTGGGCGGTGGCTCGCGCTGCCGTGTTCACCGCAGCATGAGTGGACTCTGCTACGGCGACATGAGAAATCACTGGCGAATGCTGAGCGCCCATGGGCGCAGGGTGATTGCCCGAAGCGCGGCGTATCGCGCCTGACAGGGTGTCCACAATTTGTGCCAAATGTTTTTCTTCGATGATGAGTGGCGGTGACAGCGCAATGGTGTCGCCGGTGGTGCGCACCAGCAGACCTTTTTCCCAGCAGTCGAGGAAGACGTTGAAGGCACGCTTGCCCGGCTCGCCCGGAATCGGTGCCAGCTCAATGCCGCCGACCAAACCGATGTTGCGAACGTCGATCACATTCGGCAAACCTTGCATGGAATGCACGGCGTTCTCGAACGCCTTGGCCATCGTCGCGCCCCGCGTGAGCAGCTGATCGTCGGCGTAAGTGTCGAGCGTGCCCAAGGCGGCGGCGCAGGCCAGCGGGTGTGCTGAATAGGTGTAGCCGTGGAAGAACTCGATCAGGTGCTCAGGGCCGTTCATGAACGCGTCTTGGATGAACTGCTTGGCGAACACTGCGCCCATCGGCACGCTGCCGTTGGTGAGACCTTTGGCCACGCACATCATGTCGGGCGTCACTCCGAAATGGGTGGCGGCGAACGGTGAACCCAAACGGCCGAAGCCGGTGATGACTTCATCGAATATGAGCAAGATGCCGTGCTTGTCGCAGAGCTTGCGCAGGCGCTGCAAGTAGCCTTTGGGCGGCACCAACACGCCGGTGGATCCCGCCACTGGCTCGACGATGACGGCAGCGATAGTGGACGCATCGTGCAGCGCGACCATGCGCTCCAGGTCGTCGGCCAATTCCTCGCCGTGGTCAGGTTGGCCTTTGGAAAACGCGTTTCGCAAGGGGTCGTGCGTGTGGCGCATGTGATCAACGCCGCTCAACAACGTGCCGAACATTTTGCGGTTGGCCACAATGCCGCCCACCGAGATGCCGCCGAAGTTGACGCCGTGATAACCACGCTCGCGCCCGATCAACCGAGTGCGCGAGCCTTCGCCGCGAACTCGGTGGTATGCCAGGGCCATCTTCAATGCGGTTTCTACCGATTCGGACCCCGAGTTGGTATAGAACACGCGATTTACGCCAGGCGGCGTCAATTCGACCAAGCGCTCGGCCAACTCAAAGGCCTTCGGATGGCCCATTTGGAAGGGCGGCGCAAAGTCCATTTCTGCCGCTTGGTCTTGAATGGCCTTGACGATTTTCGGGCGCGCGTGGCCCGCGTTCACGCACCACAAGCCCGCAATACCGTCCAGAATTTCACGGCCTTCTGGCGTCCAAAAATGCATGCCCTCGGCGCGAGACAACAAGCGTGGTGCTTGCTTGAACTGGCGGTTGGCGGTAAACGGCATCCAGTAGGCGTCGAGGTTTTTTTGCATGGTGGGCTTTCACTAAAAGCATGCCTGAGCATGCGGGGCGGGTACGGTCAAGACGAACCTCAGTTTAGCGTCGGGGGCGCGAAATTTACTTGCGCATTGAACCAATGCAAACCCTGTTCAAAGCAATATTATGGCGAAATGAGAATAGAAATAGGCTGAAAATGCGAACTGTGATTGATCCAGTGAAATTAGATGCCATCGATGAAGCGATCTTGGTGGTGCTGCAAAGCGAAGGCAAGGTGTCGAATTTGGAGCTGTCTGAGCGGGTGCATTTGTCGCCCAGCGCTTGTTTGCGGCGCGTCAAGGCACTGGAGGAAAGCGGCGTGATCGACCAGTACGTGGCTTTGGTCAACCCCAAAGCCGTGGGCCAACCCGGCACCAGTTTTACCATCGTGAACCTGGAAAAGCTCACCCAGGCGGCCATGGCCGCGTTTGAAGACGCAGCGCGTGCGGTGCCCGAAATACTCGACTGCTTTTACGTGGCGGGCAGCAACGACTACTTGCTGCGCTTCACTTATCGCGATGCCGGCGACTTGGAGCGCTTTCACACCGTGGTGTTGGAGCACTTGCCCGGCGTGGTTCGGTCGAACTCCATGTTGGTGCTGCGCACCGTCAAGAAGACAACTGCCCTGGCTGTGCGTTGACGCGCGCCCAAAAAAAAGCCTGCAAATGCAGGCCGTTTGTGGTGTCAAGTTTTGAGTCAGGTCAGGCGCTGACCGTGGCAGCTGCCGTGCTGAACTCCTCCACTTTGTCGAAGTTCATGTACTGGTAGATCGAGTCGCTGGCAGCGGTGAGCACGCTCATGTCGAGCATGTACTCGGCACGTGTAGGAATGCGCCCCAACTTCGAGCAAATCGCCGCCAGCTCGGCCGAGCCCAAGTACACGTTGGAGTTTTTGCCCAAGCGGTTGGGGAAGTTGCGGGTGCTGGTGCTGAACACCGTGGCACCTTCTTTGACCTGCGCCTGGTTGCCCATGCACAAGCTGCAGCCCGGCATTTCCATGCGCGCGCCGGCATTGCCCAGCACGCCGTAGTGGCCTTCGTCGCTGAGTTTTTTGGCGTCCATTTTGGTGGGCGGCGCTACCCACAATTTCACCGGAATGTCGCGCTTGTTTTCGAGCAATTTGCTGGCGGCGCGGAAGTGGCCGATGTTGGTCATGCAACTGCCAATGAACACTTCGTCGATGTGCGCTCCGGCCACGTCGCTGAGTGTTTTCACGTCGTCGGGGTCATTTGGACAAGCGACGATGGGCTCATGGATGTCGGCCAAATCGATTTCGATGACGGCGGCGTATTCCGCATCGGCGTCACCCTTCAACAAAACGGGGTTGGCCAACCAGGCTTGCTGCGCAGCGATGCGACGCTGCAAGGTGCGAGCGTCGGCGTAACCCTCAGAAATCATCCACTTCATCAGCGTGATGTTGCTGTTGATGTACTCGATGATGGGCTCTTTGTTGAGGTGCACGGTGCAGCCTGCGGCGCTGCGCTCGGCCGACGCATCACTCAATTCAAACGCCTGTTCGGCTTTCAAATTCGGCAGGCCTTCGATTTCCAAAATGCGGCCGCTGAAAATGTTTTTCTTGCCCTTTTTCTCGACCGTCAACAGCCCCGCTTTGATGGCGTAAAGCGGAATGGCGTTGACCAAATCGCGCAGGGTCACGCCGCGTTTTGCGGCATCTTCCATGGTTCCTTTGAAGCGCACCAGCACGCTCTCGGGCATGTCCAGCGGCATGACGCCAGTGGCGGCTGCAAACGCCATAAAAACAACAACTGCAAAATATCCTGATGCATTTTATGTAGAAGTTATGGATAGTATGTATCTTCCTGCTGCTGAGGTTTATAATGGTAATAGGACTATTGATGTTTCTAAATTAGTTTTTAAATAT
>JANPNT010000148.1:0-6804 GCA_031427655.1 Burkholderiales bacterium | reverse complement strand
TGGTCACGCAGCTCGTCGGCGGTGCCGATGGGCATGAAATACACCGACATTTTTTGCAAGTCGGGGATGTTCTTTTCCAGGTACTTCAGCGCGTCTCGAATTTGCAACGCCACCAAGCGGCGCAGGCCCGCGCGGTGTTTGGTTGCCGCCACGGCAGGCTCGTCAAACACTTCCACCACCACGTGCGCGCCGCAATCGATCAAGGCCGGGAACCCCACCAGGGTTTGATCGCCTTTGCGAATTTCCATCAGCTCGGGCAGTTCGCCGAAAGTCCAGTCGGTGTGCGGCTTGGCAGCAACTGCTGGCGCTTGGCTGCTGGTTTTAACTGGCGCCGCGACCACAACTTTTCCACGTGTGGTTACCGCAGGCGCAGTCACGGGAAGCTGTGCCTTCAACTGCGCCAAAGCCTGAAACGCCGACCTGGCTTGCCCACCCAGTTCAGCCTTCAATGCCGCCACATTGCGACCGGTTCCCAACTGCCTGCCGTGCTCGTCAATCACCCGGAAATTCATGAACAAATGCGGCGGCAACTGTTCCAACTTGAAGTCGCCGCGCTTCACGTCAACCTGGGTTTTGTCGCGCACCGCGCGCTGCAACACATCGACCAAACTGCCGCTGCCGAAACCGAAACCGACACCGATAGCGCCACCAACACCACTGGCGGAGTGAACTTGCGCGACAAACGCGTCGGCAAAATCAGGCAGTGGCACCAAGCGCGAACGCGGTCGTTGATGCAAGCTTTTCGCCAGCGCCAGCACCTTGTCTTTCAGCATGCCCGGCACCAGCCATTCGCAGCGCTCCTCAACGACTTGATTGAGCGCGTAAATGGGCACCGTCACCGTCACGCCGTCTTTGGCATCACCGGGTTCGTGCAGGTATTCGGCCAAGCAATCGACGCCGCCCATGCGCAAGGTTTTGGGGAAGGCAGAGGTGGTGATGCCTGCGGCTTCGTGGCGCATCAGCTCGTCGCGGGTCAGCAGCAACAGCGTTGGTTGGCGCTGCGACTCGTGGCGGTACCAACGCTCGAAGCTGTGGCCGCTGTGCACATCGGCGGGCAGTTGCTGGTCGTAAAACGCATGGATCAACTCGTCGTCCACCAACACGTCTTGACGGCGTGACTTGTGCTCTAGCTCCTCCACCTGCGCAATCAGTTTTCGGTTGGCGGCCAAGAAAGGCAGCTTGGTGTCCCAGGCCTCGCCCACCAAGGCTTCGCGGATGAAGATATCGCGGGCGGTGACGGGGTCCACATTGCCAAAGTTCACGCGCCGGTTGGCGTAAATCACGATGCCGTATAGCGTGGCGCGCTCCAGCGCAATCACCTCTGCAGCCTTCTTCTCCCAATGCGGTTCCAGCAGCTGGGTTTTGATGAGGTGACCGGCCAAGCCGGGCAGCCACTGCGGCTCGATGTGGGCGATGCCGCGTGCGTACAAACGGGTGGTTTCCACCAGCTCGGCCGACACGATCCAGCGGCCTGGCTTCTTCGATAAATTGACGCCTGGGTGGCGATAAAAGCGAATGCCGCGCGCCCCCAAATACCACTCGTCTTCGTCGCTCTTCAGGCCGATGTTGCCGAGCAAACCGGCCAACATCGACAAGTGAATTTGCTCGTACGTGGCATCAGCCCCGTTCAAGCGCCAGCCGTGTTCGGCCACCACGGTGTGAAGCTGCGAATGGATGTCGCGCCACTCGCGCACGCGGCGCGGCGAGATGAAGTTGTCGCGCAGCAAGGCTTCTTGTTTGCGGTGCGAAAGTTTGTGTTCGGCGCTGCCGCCGCGTGCGGCTTCCAGCCATTTCCACAACTTCAGGTCGCCGATGAATTCTGATTTTTCGTCGTCAAATTTTTTGTGCGCCGCATCGGCCGCTTGCTGCGCCTCCAAGGGCCGGTCGCGCACGTCTTGCACGCTCATGGCGCTGGCGATGATGAGCACCTCACTCAGCGCGTCGCGCGTGCGGGCTTCCAAAATCATGCGGCCCACGCGCGGGTCGAGCGGCAATTTGGCCAGCTCGCGGCCGGTGGCGGTGAGTTCGTTTTGCTCGTCCACCGCACCGAGTTCGGCCAGCAATTGGTAGCCGTCGGCCACGGCGCGTTTGGGCGGCGCTTCCAAAAACGGAAAGTCTTCCACCAAGCCCAAGCCGAGCGATTTCATCCGCAAAATCACGCCCGCCAGTGACGAGCGCATGATTTCGGGGTCGGTGAAACGTGGCCGTTCCAGATAGTCTTTTTCCTCGTACAAGCGTATGCAAGTGCCGTTGCTGACCCGACCGCAGCGCCCTGCCCTTTGGTTGGCTGCGGCTTGGCTCACCGGCTCAATTTGCAACTGCTCGACCTTGTTGCGGTAGCTGTAGCGCTTGACGCGTGCGGTGCCTGCGTCCACCACGAACTGAATGCCCGGCACGGTGAGCGAGGTCTCGGCCACGTTGGTGGCCAGCACGATGCGCCGCGCGCTGTGCGACTCGAACACCATGTCCTGCTCTTGCTGGCTCAGGCGCGCGAACAGCGGCACCACCTCCACACCCGGCGGATGGTGGCGGCGCAGGTGGTCAGCGGCTTCGCGAATTTCGCGCTCGCCGGGCAGGAAAACCAGCACATCACCTGAACCTGATGTGCTCAACCAAAGCTCGTCTACCGCGTCTTGAATCGCGTGGTTCAAACCGTATTCACGGCTTTCCTCGAACGGCCGGTAGCGCTGCTCGACCGGAAACATGCGGCCTGACACTTGAATCACCGGCGCATTCACATCGCCCTTGGCAAAGTGCCGCGCAAAGCGGTCGGCGTCGATGGTGGCCGAGGTGACGATGATTTTCAGGTCGGGGCGGCGCGGCAAAATTTGTCGCAAGTGGCCCAGCAGAAAATCGATGTTCAAGCTGCGCTCGTGCGCCTCGTCGATGATGAGCGTGTCGTAGGCGCGCAACAGCGGATCGGTTTGGGTTTCGGCCAACAAAATGCCGTCGGTCATGAGCTTGACGCTGGCTCCCGGGCTGAGGCGGTCTTGAAAGCGCACCTTGAAACCGACCACTTCGCCCAGTGGTGTCTTCAGCTCTTCGGCAATCCGCTTGGCCACGCTAGAAGCCGCAATGCGCCTGGGTTGTGTGTGGCCGATCAGCTTGCCGGTATTGGCTTTGCCACGGCCAAGTTGCAGCGCGATTTTGGGCAACTGCGTGGTCTTGCCCGAGCCGGTTTCACCGCAAACGATGACCACTTGGTGCTCGGTCAGTGCCTTGGCAATCTCCTCGCGGCGCGCCGAGACCGGCAGCGATTCGGGGAAGGTGATGGGCGGCAGCGGATTGCCGAGCTTGAGCTGTTGGGCGGGCCGAACCTGTGCCCGGTCGGGGCGGGGCGTGGGTTTCAGTGAAGGCGATGGTGAGGACATGAGCATTCGATTATCCGCAGCCGGCTTTGGCCCTTGCAAGCTCACCTGAAATCGCGGCTCTTTCCAATCAGGCCGCCGAGCAGCGCGCTGTGATCAATGATCTTGCTGGCCAGCAAATGCATCACCGCGTGGTCGCCCGTTCCATTACCAGAAGCGACGCTTTGCCAAGTGCCAAACACCGTCATCAGGCGAGCCGCCAGCAAGGGCACGCGCTGCTCATCGGCCACGTTGGGCCAGACGATGACGTTGACGGTGCCGGTGTCGTCTTCCAGGGTGACGAAGACAACCCCTTTCGCGGTGCCGGGGCGTTGGCGGTGGGTGACGATGCCACTGGCGCGGGCAATGCGGCCGTCGGGGTAGGTTTGCAACACTTTGGCGGTTTGCACCTTGTAGGCGTTCAGTGTTTCGCGCAGCAGGGTCAGGGGGTGTGCGTTGAGCGTGAGGCCGATGGAGCGGTAGTCGGCGAGGGTGTTTTCGGCTTCGGTGGGTGGCGCGAGTGACGCAGCTTCTTCGGTGATGCGGGTGTCGCGCAGCAAGGCGGTGGGACGGGTGTCGACGCCAGCGACGGCCCAGGCGGCTTCGTGGCGGTGACCACTCATGCTGTCGAGCGCATTCGCGTCGGCCAGCACATGCAGGTCGTGCGCGTTCAGCAGGGCGCGCCGCGTGAGGTCTTCGATGTTGATGAATGCACCCTGCCCGCGCGCTTGCAGGATGCGTTCGGCGCTGGCCTGCGGCAGGCCGCTGACGAGGTTGAGGCCCAGGCGCACAGGCTTCAACAGCGCACTTGAATCAGCACTTTCAAATTCAAGAACGCTGTCCCAGCCGCTCACCCGCACATCCACCGCCAGCACCTCCACGCCGTGCTCACGCGCATCGCGCACGAGTTGCGCGGGCGCATAAAAACCCATCGGCTGGCTGTTGAGCAAACCCGCCAAAAACGCATCAGGGTGATGGCACTTGATCCAACTGCTGTCGTAGGCCAGCAGCGCAAAACTCGACGCATGGCTTTCCGGAAAACCGTATTCACCGAAGCCTTGAATTTGTTTGAAGATGCTTTCGGCAAACTCGCGGTCGTAGCCTTTTTCCACCATGCGGCCGACCAGGCGTTCATGAAACGGGCCGAGGCCGCCCTTGCGTTTCCAGGCCGCCATGGCGCGGCGCAGGCTGTCGGCTTCGCCGGCTGTGAAGTCGGCGGCGAGCATGGCAATTTGCATCACCTGCTCTTGAAAAATCGGCACGCCCAGGGTGCGCTGCAGCGCTTGCTTGATCTCTTCGCTCGGATAGACCACGGGCTCTTGACCGCTGCGTCGACGC
The DNA here is from genome assembly GCA_031427655.1 of Burkholderiales bacterium. Taxonomy (GTDB): domain Bacteria; phylum Pseudomonadota; class Gammaproteobacteria; order Burkholderiales; family Burkholderiaceae_C; genus JANYJJ01. The sequence goes on along the minus strand of JANPNT010000148.1, from coordinate 2,119 downwards.
AAATACGGGTGCACCATGCCGCCTTGGATGGGCCCGGGCCGCACGATGGCCACTTGCACCACCAGGTCGTAAAACACGCGCGGCTTCAGGCGCGGCAGCATGCTCATTTGCGCGCGGCTTTCTATCTGAAACACGCCCACGGTGTCGGCCTTGCAAGCCATCTCAAAGGTGGCGGCGTCTTTGTCGGGCACGTGGTGCAGTTCGAAGGGGCGGCCTATTTTTTGGCTGATGAATTCGAGTGACCGGCGTATGGCGCTCAGCATGCCCAACGCAAGGATGTCGACCTTCATCAAGCCGAGCGCTTGCAGGTCGTCTTTGTCCCACTGAATGACGCTGCGGTCTTTCATGGTGGCGTTTTCCACCGGCACCAATTGCGACATGTGTTCGCGCGCAATCACAAAACCGCCAGGGTGTTGGCTGAGGTGTCGCGGGAAGCCAATCATCTGATGTGTGAGTTCGGCCCACAGTTTGGTGATGGGCGCGTCCACATCAAAACCGTGCTCGCTCAGGCGCTGTGGGCTCACGCTTTTGCCGTCAAACCATTGCTGGCTTTTGGCCACGGCTTCGATGCGTTGCAGGTCGATGCCCAATGCGCGGCCCGCATCGCGTAGCGCACTTTTGGGTCGGTAGCTGATGACCACGGCGGCCAAGGCGGCGCGGTGGCGACCGTATTTTTTATAGATGTATTGAATGACTTCTTCGCGGCGCTGGTGCTCGAAGTCGATGTCAATGTCGGGCGGCTCGTTGCGCTCAACGCTGATGAAGCGCTCGAACAGAAGCGTGGATCGCTCAGGGTCGATCGCAGTGACTTCCAGGCAGTAGCAGACTGCCGAATTGGCGGCGCTGCCACGGCCTTGGCAGAGGATTTTTTGGCTGCGCGCCCAATGCACGATGTCGGCCACGGTCAAAAAATAACGCTCGTAATCCATCTGCGTAATCAGCGCCAATTCGTGTTCCAACTGCGCCCGCACTTTGGGCGGTATGCCAGCGGGGAATTGCTGCGGCGGGTAGCGGCGCAGCGCGCCTTGCTCGGTCAAGGTGCGCAAATAACTTTTTGGCGTTTCGCCTTCGGGCACGATTTCTTGCGGGTATTCGTAGCGCAACTCGTCCAGCGAAAAACCGCACTGGCCGGCCAGCAGCAAGGTGTTTTCTAACCACTCGGCTTGGTACAGCGCGCTGAGTCGGCCACGCGAGCGCAGGTGCTGTTCGGCATTGGGTTGCAACTGCATGCCGCATTCGCTGAGCGGCAGCTTCAAGCGCGTGGCAGTGAGGGTGTCTTGCAGCGGCTTGCGTGAGCGCAGGTGCATCAGCACATCGCCCGACGCCACCACCCGCAAGCCGGTGAACTGGGCCACGCGCAGCACGGTGTCCACCAGCTCGTCGTCACCGGCGCGGTGCAGCAGTTCCAGCGCGATGGAAGCACGCGCTTGGAACCAGGTTTTCAGCCACATGGCGTGGGCAAACACGTCTTCAAAACTTTGCGTTGAGGTCGGCACCAGCAGCGCCAAGCAATCGGGCAGACCGGTGAGCATCGGCGCGTTGGGCACCTTGCCCTCCACGTCGCCAGGGTGGGCCAGGTAGTGGCCCTTCTCGGCCCGACGCCGCGCCACGGTGATCCAGTGCGACAAGTTGCCGTAGCCGCGGCGGGTTTGCGCCAGCAGCACGAGGCGTGCGTGGGGTGCGCTAGGAGTTTTGAACGCTGCACTGTGCGGTTGCGTTTGCGTTTGCGGCAGCGTGAGCTGCATTTCGGTGCCGATGATGAGGTGAAGTTGCTCGCGCTTGGCTTCGCCGTGGGCGCGCACCACACCCGCGAGTGAGCATTCGTCGGTGATGGCCAGTGCGCTGTAGCCCAAGCGGGCGGCGCGCGTCACCAGTTCCTCGGGGTGGGATGCGCCGGTGAGGAAAGTGAAGTTGCTGCGGCAATGCAGCTCGGCGTAGTTTGGGAGCTGACGGGGGAGCTGAAGGGGTTGAGCTGAGCGAGGCGCATCGGAGGTAGACACGGCGACTACTCCAGCTTTTCACCCCCACCCCAACCCTCCCCCAGAGCCCGGTGAGGGCTCCTTCGTAGCCCTTGGGGCAGGGAGTTGCTCCTTCCCCTTTTCAGGGGGAAGGCTGGGAT